>JADHWI010000014.1 GCA_016783565.1 Kiritimatiellia bacterium | reverse complement strand
AGAATCAATAACAGATCAGTAGGCCCCCATGGAGTATTGGCGTCATGGGGTATTGGCCTTGTGGGGCAATGGGGAAAGGCCCTTCGAGCCATGGAAGATCAGGAGAATCATCAAATTCACTTTTTGAATTTGATGCAAGATGACTTCGCAAGTCATTGCGCTGCAATGATTTAGATTTTCAGTCTCGACTCCTCTCTACTTTGAATGGGGAGAGGAGAGGTTCTGACAGGATCAACAGGATCTACGGGATACGCAGAGGAACTCGAAAGGGTTACACGAAAACGGGCAGAATAGTCGATTCAATTTCGAATTCCTGCCTCCCTGATTCCTGCAGCTATTGAGTTATGACCTTTCGGAGGGGGCGTCGGAGCTCAAAAGCCTACGGGTGCTTTGTCTTGACGGGGTTGCAGGACAGCGGATAGTCTTCGCGTTACTGGAGTGCTGCATTTGGGCAGAGGCCCGGTTCCCGCAGTGCGCGAACACTAGAATGAGGAATGCGTCATGAGTGAACAGATCAAGGTCGTTCTTACCGATGATGAAATGCCACGTCAGTGGTATAACCTGCAGGCAGATTTTGAAAAACCGTTGCCACCCCCTCTGGGGCCGGACGGAAATCCGATCGGTCCGGAGGCGCTTGCGCCGGTCTTTCCCATGAACTTAATTGAGCAGGAGGTGAGCCAGGAGCGTTGGACGGACATTCCTGAAGCGATCCTTGGTATTTTGAAAATGTGGCGTCCTTCGCCGCTGTACCGTGCCACGCGCCTTGAGCAGCACCTTGGTACGCCGGCCAAGATTTATTACAAGAACGAAGGTGTGTCGCCGGCAGGAAGTCACAAACCGAATACTGCGATTGCGCAGGCTTACTACAACAAGATCGCCGGAACGAAGCGGTTGACCACAGAAACTGGAGCAGGCCAGTGGGGTAGTGCGTTGTCGTTCAGTTGCGCAATGGTTGGGCTTGAGTGCAAGGTCTACATGGTGCGCATCAGCTTTGATCAGAAACCTTTCCGAAAAATCATGATGCAGACTTGGGGTGGTGAGTGCGTGCCGAGCCCCAGCGAGATGACTGAGGTGGGTCGCAAGATTCTGGCGGATGACCCGAACTGTCCCGGCAGTCTTGGTATTGCAATCAGTGAAGCGCTTGAAGAGGCGGTGCAGAGCGAGGATACCAAGTATTCGCTCGGTAGTGTGCTGAATCACGTTTGCATGCATCAGACGGTGATCGGTCTGGAAGCCAAGAAGCAGTTTGAGAAGATTGGCGAGACCCCGGACGTGATTATTGGTTGCGCGGGTGGTGGCTCCAATTTCGCGGGTCTGGCATTCCCGTATGTCTGCGACAAGATCCATGGCAAGGATGTCAGAATCATTGCGGTCGAGCCGGCGGCTTGTCCGACGCTGACGCGTGCGCCATATGTGTATGATTCAGGTGACGTGGCGATGATGACGCCATTGATGGCCATGCATAGCCTGGGTCACACGTTTGTGCCGGCTCCGATCCACGCGGGTGGGCTTCGGTATCATGGCATGGCGCCCATGGTCAGTCACTGCGTCAAGGAGGGTTTGGTTGAGGCCAATTCTCTTCACCAGCTTGAATGTTACAAGGCGGCGGTCACATTTGCGCGTACTGAGGGATTCATTCCTGCGCCGGAGACGTCGCACGCGATTGCCCAGGTCATTCGCGAGGCAAACCAGGCCAAGGAAGAAGGCAAGGAGAAGGTCATTGTTATGAACTGGTCCGGCCATGGGCTGATGGATTTGTCCGCCTATCAGGCCTATTTCGATGGAAAGCTGAGTGATCACGAGCTTAGTGACGCAGATATGGAGAAGGCTTTGCATTGCATAGACGGTTTGCCGAAGCCTCCGGCATAAGCTGACAGGTATAATAGTGAGATGCATGCACGACCTGCTTCGTTTGAAGCGGGTCGTGTTTTTTTCGGGCCGCGGGAGCGGCCGGCTCGAGAGGACTCTCGCCCTCCAGGTGAATTTGGCGCTGCTTGATGCTGCTGTGAGAGCGGCTTTCCCTTCGCTGCGCTTCCGCCTACGCCAAGGCTCCGGCGTGACATGCCGGGTTAAGCCGCCGCTACATAGAGTGGGTGAATTTGGCGCGGCTTGATGCTGCTGTGAGAGCGGCTTAAGCCGTCGCTACATAGAGTGGGCGATTTGGCGTTCGTCGCGGTCGCGGCGCACGGAGACGTGGACATGGGCGCCGCCGCGGCTTGAGGCTTCGTAATAGACCCAGTCGAACCCGGCGGCCCAGCACAGTTTGGCCAGACGCTCGAGCCCCAGTTCGTCGCACGTCAGGTCTAGAGCGCGACCTTCGCGATGCAGGGATCGCGCGCTATGCACCCCGTGTCCACGGTATGCATCCTGCACTTTCAGGACGCCGTCTTTGGCGTTCACTAATTCGATGAGCCGGCGTAGAGGACGCTCCAGTGAGCGATGCATGGAGTGATCGCATTCTGTGTCGCCCTTGTCGTTGTCGCTTTCCCACCAGACGCGCTTGTCTTCCACGTAGATGAGATCTTTTCCGGGTGAAAAGGTTTCAATATCAATGGAGCCGGAGGTGTTGCCTTCCCGCTGCTTGGGCATGTATGAGTCGCGCGGGAAGCGCTCGGGTTCCTGGCGAAGTGGCTGATGCAGGGATGGAAGAGGAGGAAGCGCTGCCGGCGCTGATGGCTCGATAATGATGGCTTCGGCGGTATCTCGATTACATTGCGTTATGGATGCACAAACCACGATGAGCAGAACCAGTGAGGTGCTTAATGCAACCAGGCCATGGCGGGAGAGGCCCTGGCATATTGCGATTGTTTGTTTGATTACGTGTTGCATATTCATAACAGGTGGGGATTATTTCAAAGACGGCATGGTCTGTCAAAGAGTCTCATGCGTCCGCATCGCAATGGCTTCTATTTCTACCTTGGCGCCCAAAGGCAAAGCGGTCACCTGGACTGTGGCGCGTGCGGGTTTGTGGTTGCCAAAACATGTGGCGTAGACGGCATTCATTTCGGAAAAATCATCCAGATTTGAGAGAAAAACCGTTGTTTTGGCTACGTTGTTCAGCGTAAGTCCAGCTTCTGCGAGTACGTTTTGCAGATTGGAAAGGACTTGGCGGGTCTGTTCGGCAATGTCGCCTTCGACGAGCGTCATGGTGTTCGGGTCGAGTGGGATTTGGCCGGAACAGAAGATGATGTTTCCAGCATCGATAGCTTGTGAATAAGGGCCGATTGCCTCCGGTGCGTCTGGTGTGGTGATACGCTGCATGGTGTTATCCTCCTCTATGTGATCGCAGCGACGGTAGCAGTAAACCGGGTCGTGAGTCACCTCAAAAGGGTGCGTCTATTTTTATGAGGATCGGGCTGGCACAACCTTTCTGTTTCTGTAATTATTCCGCCTGCTAACAGGAATACGAAATTAACTGACAACACGTAGGAGATGAAATGAATCTGATATTTTTAGGACCCCCGGGAGCGGGCAAGGGAACGATAGCGCATCGCGTCATGGATGACTTGAAGGTTGTGCAGATCTCAACGGGTGATTTGTTGCGTGCTGCTGTGGCTGCAGGCAGTGAGCTTGGCCAGAAAGCCAAGGGGTTCATGGATGCCGGTGAGCTGGTTCCGGATGACCTTGTAATTGACTTGCTTAAGGAGCGCATTGCCCAGGACGATTGCCAGGAAGGTTTCATTCTGGATGGTTTTCCGCGAACCATTCCGCAGGCCGAGGCATTGGATGCGGCGGAGGTGCATATTGACAAGGTGGTCAACTTTAATGTGGATGATGCCCTGATCATCCATCGTCTTTCGGGTCGTCGGATTCACCGGCCGACAGGTAAGATCTTTAATGTCAATCCTGATGGCGTCCCTCAGCCTCCAGAGGATGTGCCGACAGAGGAGTTCTACCAGCGCGATGACGACAAGGCCGAGGCAATTGCCAATCGGTTGGTGGTTTATCGTGATCAGACGTCACCGTTGATTGACTTCTATACCCAGAAAGGTTGGCTGGTTGATGTGGACGGGACCGGAGCAATTGATGTAATCGTGTCAGATGTTCATTCCGCATTGAAGTAGATGCTGATCGTAGCGAGGGGATTCGTTAATGGTGATGTCGGAGCAAGGTGTGGAATGCAACGGGCAATTGTCGGAGGAAGAGTTGGAGGCGTTTCGAGCGCAACTGATTTCGCTACGTAATGTGGCAACCGGCAATATGAATTTTCTTCGGGGAGACAGTTTAAAGCCCGTGCGCCCCGAAGATGAAGATGAGGACAGCTTTGATCATGACTTCGCGCTGAGTGTTGCCGGTAGCGAGCAGAATCTGATTAAGGAGATTGATGAGGCGCTGCGACGCATGGATGCGGGTGTATACGGTATATGCGAGATGACAGACAAGCCGATTTCGAAAGCGCGTCTTGTCGCGATTCCGTATGCGCGTTACTGCATTGAGGCACAGACAGAGCAGGAAGGTGGTCGTCCGAGACGACGCGTAACGATCTAGTACGCAGGCAGTTATAAAAGAGGGCAGGCACTCATGAGCATTGAGACGTTTCTGGCAGTTGGTGAGAATATTCATTGTACGCGCATTTATAAAGTGGGCGGAAAATTCTGCAAAGAGATTGGCGGCGGGCAGTATGCGATTGAGTACAAGTCGACCGATGGCGTGAAGCAGCTTCCGGTTCCTGCTGAGTTCCAGGCTGGTAGCGACTGGGAGAGCGGGAAGGTCAAGCATTGCGCTGTTGCGATCAGCCAGGCGACTGCCGGTGATGCAGTTGGTCGGGAAGCGGGGCTGGATTATCTGCAAAGTATGGCGCGCAGGCAGGAAGCCGCGGGGGCTTCATATTTGGATCTGAATGTTGACGAGTTCAGTACGGATGTGGCGCAACGGGTGGAATTGATGAAGTGGTTGGTTGGCGTGATTGAAGGTGCCTGCAGCATACCCGTCAGTGTTGATTCCTCTAATACGGAAATCCTGGCGGCGGGGCTTGTGAGCGCTGATTCGACCCGTGGCAAGCCCATGGTCAATTCCGTATCGCTTGAGCGGCAGGATGCGATTCAGCTTGCTGCCGATGCTGGTGCGGTGGTGATTGCCTCTGCGGCGGGTGAAAGCGGGCTTCCTGCAACCGTTGATGAACGTATGGCCAACCTGGAGCGTCTTGGAAAGCTGCTTGATGAGGCAGGTTTTCAACCGGGCGACCTGCATATTGATCCGCTGGTTTTCCCTATTTCTGTTAATGGTGAGCACGGCAACGATTTTATTGAGTCCTGTCGGCGTGTGCGCCAGGCGTTTGGCTCGGAGGTGCATGTGGTTGCCGGGTTGAGCAATGTGTCTTTCGGCATGCCCAACCGCAAATTGATCAATCAGGTTTTTACGTATCTGTGTGTCCAGGCCGGAGCGGATGGCGGCATTGTTGATCCCCACCAGATTAACGTTGGTGTTTTGAACGGATTGGATACGGAGTCTGAGACGTTCAAGTTAGCGGAAGCTCTACTCACGGGGCAGGATGATTTCGGCATGAACTTTATCACCGCGATGCGTGGTTGATGTTTAGTATGGCAACGTGCTGATGGGAGGGACGGCAGTCCCCTGCCGTCCGGATGTGGGCAATAGAGGTGTGCACGGAGCCATGGCGGTCAAGGGACTGACCGCCCTACCTGTCCTACCTTGGTAGCTGGATGTTTAGTGGTAGGGTCACACTAACGCTCGGAAGTGGTGATGGCTTGACAAATATCACCCACGATATCGGCTGTCGTTTCCAGTCCGGTCGATACGCGAATCAATCCCGGTGTGACGCCTGCGGCGAGACGCTCATCTTCGCTGAGCTTGGAGTGTGTTGTGGATGCCGGGTGGGTTGCGATGGTTCTTGTGTCGCCCAGGTTGGCGGTCAGTGAAGTCATCGTGAGTGCATCCAGAAAACGCTTTCCCTGCTCGATGCCACCCTTTAGTTCGAATGTTACCAATGCGCCACCCAAGCGCATCTGTCGGCGAGCAAGCTTGGCCTGGGGGTGAGAATCGAGGTGGGGATATTTGACCCAGGCGACCTGTGATTCTGACTCGAGTTTGTGTGCCAGTTTCAGTGCCCGGGCGCAATGGGCTTCCATGCGCACGGCCAGAGTTTCCAGGCTTTTGGAAAGAATCCAGGCATTGAATGGTGAGAGCGCGGGGCCGGAGGCACGTACAAACGTGCGCATATTCGCCATGAGGTCGGCGCGGCCGACTACAGCTCCGCCGATGACGCGTCCCTGTCCATCAATAAATTTTGTTCCGGAGTGGCACACGACGTCTGCGCCGAAGCGAATGGGGTTCTGAAGGTAGGGCGTGGCAAAGCAATTGTCTACGAGGAGCACCAGGTTGTTCGTCTTTGCAAAGGAGGAAGCGGCTTCAAGATCTACCAGGTCCAGTCCAGGGTTGGTCGGTGTTTCCAGAAAAAACATGCGTGAATTGGGTTTAAGTTGTTCATGCCAGGTTTCGGGTTTTGTGCCGTCCACAAAGCTGTGTTGAATGTTCCAGCGCGGCAGGAGCTCGGTGAGAACCTGGTGAGTGGACCCGAAAACGGATCGCGCTGCGACAATGTGATCGCCGGATTTCAGTAGCCCGGCGGTACCGCAGAAGACTGCCGCCATACCGCTGGCGGTTGCATAGCCGTCTTCGGCTTCTTCGAGCGTGATCATTTTGCTTATAAATTCATCGGTATTGGGGTTGGCGTATCGGGAATATACCAGGCCCTCGTCTTCCCCGGCGAAGCGGGCGCGTGCCTGCTCAGCGTTTTTAAACACAAAGCTGGAAGTGGCAAAAATGGGGACAGAATGCTCCTGGTGAGGTGATCTGTCGGCCTGCATGCGTATGGCTTGCGTTTCGAAGTGGTCTTGGTCGGGTGTGTTTTTCATGGTGTTACCATCGTATAACTGTATGTGATTTTGGCAAAGTATATGTCACGAACCAAGTATCTTCAATGAGAATAGGTTTGTTTGCAGGGAGATGAGCAGAGGCGTAGAGTGCGGTTATCGTGACTATGATCTGCGATTGTGGTGACCGTCGATCTCTCAAACGGGCTTTTAGTGCCTGAATAGAGTCGCTAAAGGCTTTTCGAACTGTGTCCAAGTAGGCTAAGCTCCGGCCCATGTTGCAAAAACCAGGAACATTTGAGATTTTGTCGGAGGATTCTGACTCTCGCGCTCGTCGCGGACGTTTGTGGACTGCGCATGGTCCGGTGGAGACGCCGGTATTTATGCCGGTGGGAACGCAGGCAACGGTTAAAGGTATATCACCGGCCACCATGGAAGCCCTGGATGTCCCGATTCTTCTTGGAAACACCTATCACCTCAACATTCGACCCGGATTGGATATTATTCGCGAATGCGGGGGGTTGCACAAATTTATGGGGTGGCAGAAGCCTATTTTGACGGACAGTGGTGGGTTTCAAGTTTTCAGTTTGCCGAAATTGCGCAAGATTCGGGATCATGGAGTGGAGTTCAATTCGCACGTGGACGGTGCCCGGGTGTTTCTGGGGCCTGTTGAGGCCATGGAAATTCAGCGTGTTCTGGGTTCGGATATTGCGATGGTTTTTGATGAATGTCCGCCCTATCCGTGTGACCGTGTTTACGCTTGTCAAGCTGTAGACAGGACCCTAACATGGGCGGCCTTATGTCTGGAACAGCCCCGTGCCGAGGGGCAATTGATGTTCGGTATTGTTCAGGGGGGTGAGCATTCGGACTTGCGTGAGCGCTGTGCTCGGGAGCTGGTCGGCATGGGGTTTGATGGCTATGCCGTCGGCGGAGTGAGTGTAGGTGAGCCGGAACACATCCTTCTCAAAGGAGTCGTGGATGGTGTTTCTGCCTTGCCTGTGGATCGCCCCCGGTACCTGATGGGCGTGGGTAAGATGTCGCAAATGATGGCGGCTGTGGCAGAGGGTGTGGACATGTTTGACTGTGTCATGCCCACGCGTTTTGCGCGGAATGGTACGGCATTTACCCGTGCGGGTCGTTATCCGGTGAAAGCCGGCGAATACAAACGGGACACGCGTCCGGTGGAAGAAGGTTGCACGTGTTATACTTGCACCACGTTTCCCCGTGCATATGTGCGGCACCTGTTTAATGTGAATGAGGTACTCGGTGTGATGTTGCTGACGCTACACAACATTCACCGATATATGAGTTTTATGAAAGAGGCGCGTGAAGCGCTTGAAAACAATGCGTTCGCGGCGTTTCGACGCGAATATGCTCATTTGGAGGAAGTGAAATGATAGAACGGCAGTTGATGTTACTTGGGCAGGCGGCATCGCCGCAGGGGATGGGTGGTCTGGGTGGCATGATGCTCCCCATGTTGGTGATTTTCGGCATCATGTATTTCATGATGATTCGTCCTCAGCAGCGTAAGGAAAAAGAGCGGCAGGCCATGATCAAAGCGGTTAAGACCGGTGATCGGGTTTTGTTCAGTGGTGGCATTCTTGGTACGGTGACCAACGTGAAGGATGCCTCGGTGATCATTCGCATATCGGATGGCGTCAAGGTGGAAGTCGTTCGCGGAGGTATTCAGAAGGTGCTGGAGAAAGGCGAAAAACTTTCAGGTGAAGAGGCTTCGGAGCAATAGAATGCTCAGTTGCGGATTGCATAAATGTGTTTCGGGAGAATCACAATAGTAAGACAAGGTTGAAGCGTTATGGACAAGAACACGATTTGGAAATGGTTGATTTTGGTTGCGTTGTTGACGGCGTCACTTGCGGTGGTCTGGCCTCCGCTGCCGGTTAAGGATGCGGAGGGGAATGTGCTTCGTCCCGGTAAGATCCGGCTTGGTCTTGATTTGAAGGGTGGCACAAGTTTTGCGGTTAAAATTGATGCAGAAGAAGTGGAGCGTGAAGTACGCTCCCGCGCTCTGGATTTGGACGAAGATGCCATTAAGGCAGAGATCGCCAAGATTCTGAAGGATTCTCAGAAGAGAGCGATTGAAGTTCTTCGCAACCGTATTGATAATCTGGGCATTGCCGAGCCGAATATTTTTGCGGGGAAAGATAACCGCATTATCATTCAGCTTCCCGGCATTACTGAGGCAAAGCGCAAAGAAGCCGAAGCAAGCATTCGGGATGTGGCGTTTCTTGAGTTCCGAGTGGTTCACAAAGACAATGCTGAGCTCGTCGGGGAGCTTTTCTCAAAGAATGCGGTTCCCGAGGGATACAAGCTTGATCCCTCTGGTGAACCCGGCGTCTATGTCAGAGATCCAGCGTTCTCTCAAGAGAAACGTGATGAAGTCTATAAGAAACAGCTTCGACGGTTCAATGCACCCACGGGCTTCGATTTTATGTTGGAGAAGACCGAGAAGGAGATGAAAACGGTGTATGCGCCTGCTTTTGTAAAGCAGCGCTATGAAATGACAGGTGAAAACATTAAGAATGCCTCGGTACAGGTCGGGCAATTTGGTGCTCCCGAGGTTTCTCTTGAGTTCAACAAAAAGGGGTCGAAACGTTTTGCCGCAGTCACAAAGGCATTGGCTCCGGGCGGGTCAAAGAATCCGAACCCGAATATGGGGCGTCGGTTGGCGATTGTCTTGGATGACACGCTGTTTTCTTCTCCGACTGTGCAGCAGGAGATCTATGGTGATGCGCGCATCACGGGAAGTTTTTCCAATCCTGAAGCGCACCTGTTGGCTAACATTCTGAAGGCGGGTGCCTTGCCGGCACCTGTAAAAATTATTGAGATGCGGTCTGTGTCGCCCACGCTGGGCAGTGATTCCATTCGGAGCGGCTTGCGGGCCATTGCCTACGGCGGTATTGCTGTTGTCGTTTTCATGACCGGGTATTATTTGCTCAGTGGCCTGATTGCAAACATGGCATTGCTGCTCAATATGCTGCTGCTTCCTATCGGTATGATTTCAGCCGCAGGTTTTCTGGGTATCTTTTCACGGGATGCTGCTTCGGGTGGCGCAGTTGCCTTACCGGTGCTGACGTTGCCGGGTATTGCCGGGATTTTGCTGACCATCGGTATGGCCGTGGATGCCAACGTATTGATTTTTGAACGTATTCGCGAGGAATCCAAGGCGGGTAAGCGTTTGTGGAGTTCCATTACTGCCGGATACGATCGGGCGTTTGTGACTATTCTGGATGCCAATCTGACGACCATGCTGACGGGTGTGATACTTTTCCTGTTCGGGTCTGGTCCTATTCGTGGATTTGCGGTGACATTGTGTGCCGGCATCATGGCCAGTATGTTTACGGCTCTTGTTGTCACCAAGCTGTTCTTCCAGCTCCTTGCAAATTATACCCCGGTGAAGACGTTGAAGATGTTGACCGTTATCGGTAAGACATCCATTGATTTTGTGGGTAAGCGTCGTGTCGCGGCTGTGATTTCGCTGGCTGTGATTCTCGTTTCGTGGGGGCTTATGGTTAGCCGTGGGGTCGGCAATGCTTCCGCTGTCTTTGGCGTGGATTTCCTCGGTGGATCTTCTGTGACGTTGACATTTGATCAGGAGCACATGGTTTCTATTGAGACTGTGCGTGAGACGTTGTCTGAAAGCGGCGTAGTGGGTTCGCGCATCCAGTACCAGCAGGAGATGGAGCTTGATGGCGACAGCTATCTGCAGGTGGTGACGGCGCTGGAGGAGGACCCGTCTGTCAAGGAGAGGCCGGCGGCACGCGTGGTGAGTGCTCTTGTGACGGCATTCCCGGAGTCCAAGTTTGAGATTTCTCAAGAGGAGCTGGTGGGTCCGCAAATTGGCAAAGAACTCAGGGGACGCGCCTTGCTTGCGATTGTGTGTGCCTTGATCGGCATCATCATCTATATCTCCATTCGGTTTGAGTTCGGCTTTGCGCTGGGTGCCATTGTCGCCCTGACGCATGATGTGTTGGTGACGGTAGGCATCTATTCTCTATGCGGGCGTCAGTTGAGTTTGCCCATTGTGGCGGCATTGCTGACCATTGTCGGTTATTCGGTGAATGATACGATTGTGGTCTTTGACCGTATTCGTGAAGACCTTAAACTGATGCGGGGTGAAGGGTTCAAAGGCATTTGTAATCTCAGTATCAATCAGACGTTGAGCAGGACGCTGTTGACCTCTGTGACCACGCTGATTGCCGTGGTCATGCTGCTGGTCTTCGGTGGTGGTGCAATAAACGATTTTGCGCTGGCGCTGTTCATCGGCGTGCTGGTGGGTACCTATTCTTCGATCTTTGTGGCGCCTCCGGTTGTGTTGCTCTGGCATCGCGACAAGCGCCCTGAGTTCGCGAAATAATTCATGAAGTGGTGCGTCGGGCGGCAAAAATAGATGGCGTTACAGCGTTACCAGTGGCAGACCGTGGCGGTGGATGAACCTGCCGCCGCCCGATTGGCCGGATTGTTGGATTTGCCTTTGCCCCTGGCACGCTTGCTCGTGTCGCGAGGGTATGTGGCCGAGGATGCGGTCACGACCTTTCTGAACCCCCGATTGAGTGGTCTCTCCGATCCCTTTGAGATTGCCGGCATGACGCCTGCTGTTGACCGTATCCTGCATGCGATTGCTTCGCATGAACGCATATGTGTGTTCGGCGACTACGATGTGGATGGGGTCACTTCTTCGGCTCTGTTGCTTTCAGTGCTTAAGCGCCTGGGTGCGGACGTCGTCTCGTTTCTACCGCATCGCGAGCAAGAGGGTTATGGTGTCAGTGCCGGTGCGCTCAAGCGTTGCCTTGAGGACTGTGCTCCATCGCTCATTGTGACCGTGGATTGCGGCACCAATGCCGTGGAGTCGATTGGGATTGCTGCCTCGCATGGAGTGGATGTGGTGGTGACGGATCATCATGAACCATCGAAAGTCGTGGCGGAAGCATTGGCCGTGGTGAATCCAAAGCTGGGTGCGCCGTCTGCTGCGCGATTGCTTGCGGGCGTGGGGGTGACGTTTAAGCTTTGTCATGCGTTGGTCAAACGGCTGTTGAGTCAGGATGGATTGCCGGATGACACATTGGATCTACGCGATTATTTACCGCTCGTGGCGCTGGGCACGGTGTGCGATATGGTTCCGCTTGTTGAAGAGAATCGGACCTTGGCGCGAGCGGGGCTCGAACGATTGAATCGTGCGCGCGGTATTGCAGGGATCGAAGCATTACGGACCGTAGCCGGCGTAGAAGGCGATGTGACGGCGTATCATCTTGGTTTTATGTTGGGGCCGCGTCTGAATGCGGCTGGCCGTCTGGATGCGGCCATGCCTGCGCTGGATCTATTGATGACAAAAGACGCGGAGCATGCGCGCTCGCTTGCAACGCTGTTAGATGGCACCAACCGTCAGCGTCAGCATATTGAACGTCGCATGGTCAAGCAAGCCCTTGAGGATGTGGAGAGCGGGTTTGATGCTTCCGAGACTTTCGGGATTGTATTGGGACGGTCCGGTTGGGATGTCGGGGTGGTTGGGATTGCGGCCTCGCGTATTGTTCGCAAGTACAATCGACCGACCATTATTGTGTCCTTCGGTGATGGTGAGGGGCGGGGTTCCTGTCGTAGCGTGGAGGGGCTTGATCTCATGGAGGTCCTGGAGGAATGTCGTGATACGCTTTCGGGTTTTGGAGGGCATAAGATGGCTGCCGGGATTCGTGTTGAAAAACAGGCCTTCGGTGCATTTCAGGAGCGTTTTAATGCGGCTTGTGCGCAGCGGTTGCGGGGGCGTGATTTAACGCCAGTGCAGCGGGTGGATGCATGGTTGACGGATCTTGGTGAGGCGGATACGCATCTATTGGACTTTATTGAGCGTCTCGGTCCGCTGGGCACGGGAAATCCGCGTCCGGTTTGGGGTGTGCGTGGCGTGGTCCCGGTGGGGCAGCCTCGCCGTGTGGGGCGGAACGAGGATCATCTCAAGATACTGGTGGCCTCAGGGGGGCATCAAGTGGACGCAATCGGGTTTGGTATGGGGCATTTGGAGATCGGCGAGAAGCCGTTGGATTTACTCTTTGAGGTGGAGCGTAATCATTTTCGTGGCCGCGTTAACACGCAGTTACGGCTTTTGGATATGCGTTTGGCAGGCGGGGCATGACCGTGTGATCGCTTTTCCCGGATGATGGAAAATATATCCTCTTACGAAATGTCTTGATATAGAGAAGGGGGCAACTTAGTCTCTGTTTGCGGGTTGTACAGGTGGTTGAATTACCTGTGCAGAGTCCGATTTTTAGGGAAGTTCGAATCGGCTTTCCGGGGGATTTGTTGTTTTTGGCTTGCATGATAGCGGTTCTATCCGCTAAATATGCCCCCTTTGTACCGAAATCAGGAGCTTGAGATGGCGAGAGTTTGTGAAATTTGTGGTAAAGGTGTGCGCGCCGGAAACACCATTGTCCGGCATGGTTTGCCCAAGAAGAAGGGCGGCATTGGTCTGCATACGACCGGCATTACCAAACGTCGATTTCTGCCCAATGTGCAGTCTGTGCGGGTGAGAGAAAACGGGGGCGTGATCAGGCGCCGCGTCTGCACCGCGTGTATTCGTGGTGGTAAGGTGACGAAGGCCTGACCTTTTTGTGCCCTTTCAATTGATAGGGGGCTTGCAGGTGGCTGAAATAATCGACGAAGCGACAGATATTAAAGAGACGGATATCGTCTTTGATTGTCCGCATTGCGGAAAGAGTCTTGCCATCGACTACCGTGGTGCGGGTCTTACTATTCCCTGTACGGATTGCGGCAACCATGTCGAAGTCCCGATTCCCGAAGGCATGGATATTGGGGATATTGACAGCAGTGATGAGGAAAAGGAGATTCGTATTATGAATCTTCGCCGTACGCTGGCTTCTGCTGAATCTCGTCTGAAGGACCTTGAGGAAGAGCTCGAATCCACCAATGACAGGCGCGAAGCGCTTGAGAAAATCCGCACAGAGATGCTCGAACGCGACCGGCTTATGAAAGAGAAAGTGGTTCTCGTACAGCGATCTCTGGAGAGCTTGACGGCGGCCGTTCAGGCGATTGCGGATGGGATGAAGTCAGAACCCTCAAGCTGAGGGCGCGCGTTCAGGCGTCCAGAGCGTGAAACATTTTCTGCGTCACACGTTCCCAGCTGTATTCTTCTTGCACGTATTTTCGACCGGCCTCGCCCATGGCCTGGTTGAGATCTTTTCTGTCCAGCATAAGGGTTAGAGACTCCTCGAATTCCGGATAGTTTCGGAACCACAATCCGCCACCGCTACGGGCGCAATGATCGCGCAGGACATCGCTGATGGCATGCACCAGAACAGGGGTTCCGCATAGCCACGATTCCAGAATGACGATCCCGAGGCTCTCGTTTACTGAGGGATGGCAGAATGCCACTGCGCCGGCCATGGCGGCATGCTTGTGTGCTTCTGAAACAAAGCCAAGATCGGTGATGGCGGATCGGAGTATGTCCGGGGCTTCGATGGATCCGCTTCCTGTGAATACGATCCGGATATCGCGTCCCGTCCGTTGACGGAAAACGGTGAGGTAGTCCGTTAACAAGGGAGTGCCCTTCATGGTTTCGCGGCGTCCGCAATAGATAATATATTGCGGGGGAAGCATTGGACTGTCTGTGAGTGCCTTAATGTTGACGGGGTCCAACCCCATTCCGACCACATGGCTTTTCTCCCTGGGGACGTTGAATAGTCGCTCCGCCAGTGCGCGTTCGGGTTGCGCATTAAACATGATGGTGCGTACGCGTTCGAAAAGGTTTCGGGTGCAATCCAGATAGGCAAAAGATTCATCGTGCAGGCAGGGGACGAGTACGGTCTTTTCGGGGATGATGGTGGACGCCTTGTAGACCAAGCCAAAAAGGTAGGGCCCCATAATGATTCTGTCATAATCTTCGCGGTGGGTGTCCAGATGTGCGTAGAGTTCTGAACTATGCACGCCGTTGTCTACCCATTCGGCTTCATCGTCCAGGGTTGCCTTGCGCTGACTGCAGATTGACTGCTGGGCGTGCAGGAATGCACCCTCGTTGCGATCCTGATCTACGGGGAAGAAGTGCACATCAACGCCGTCAAAAGATTTGCGGCCGGGTGGGAGCGTGTTTGTCCATGACACGTGGCTGGTGGCGCAGGTTGTCAGGAACGTGACCTGTTGACCCGCTTTAGCGGCTTGTGTGGCCAGGTTGCGCAGCAGGGTTTCTGCACCACCAACGGTTCCACCTTCAGCAAATCGGGGGCATACAAAAGCGATGCGTTTGGCTGTGTTCACGATCCCGAGTTTCCTGTTGCGTTCTGTTCGAGTTCGGCGACCCGTTTTTCCAGTGCGCTGATTTTTGATCGATAACGGGTTTCAATGTTTTCAACTGCGGTGAGCAACAGGCCGTTTACCTGGTTCTGCTGCGACCAGAGGCGGTAGGTGTAGAACTTCAAGATCTTCCAAATATATTTTTTGAGAACAACGAGAGGTCTGGCTAGACGTGCGCGTCGTTCGTAGATTTCAAAATCATTGATATCGACGAACACGGCATCCTTGAGGCAATCCAGATAGAAGGGGAGAAAATCCTCTTCGTTCTTGAAGTTCATCAGGTTGAACCGCTCGGCTCGGCCTATGCGTGAATCTGCATAGACCCCTTCTTTGGTTTTTTGCGCCACGGTGGCACGAATCTCGGCCACGATGGCCTCCGTGTCAATTCCGTCGGCACCTATTTGAAAAATGGCATCGCTCATAACAGGCTCCTTGTTGCTGAGACTGTACACATCTATAGACTGCTCAGTCCAGCGGGCAGTCGTTGCATGAAGAAATTCGTTTTCTTTTCCTGGGAAAGCGTGGTCTCGGGGCCATGGCCGCAGTAGATGGCCGTTTCGTCAGGCAATACGGCCAGTTTTTCAAGTGATGCACCGAGCTGTCGTGAATCACCTCCGGGCAGATCGGTGCGGCCCACCGAGCCTGCGAACAGGGTGTCTCCAGAGAATAGAACGTTGTTTTCGGGAAAATGAAAGCATACGGAACCGATAGAGTGCCCTGGAGTTTCAATGATTTGGTACATCAATCCGGCGTCCCGCCAGGCTTGCCCTTCGGACAGGGCGCGGTGCTCCACGAACTCGGGTTGGCGCGGCGAGGGATAGAATGGGGGCATGGTATTCTCGGAGGAAAAGGCCCAGGCCCAGTCTGCGTGGTGGCAGGCCACGGGGGCCGGGTGGTTGTCCAGCAGGTCTGCGAGGGCGGAAATGTGATCCATATGCGCATGCGTCAACAGGTAGGCCGAGACGGTCAGACCATTTGCGCTCAGCGAATCCTGGATGGCATCAGCATCCTTGCCCGGATCGAGAATCAGACAATGGTTATCATCTCCCACAATGATATAGCAATTGACTTGAAATTCACCGACGACAAGCGTTTCTATGCGCATTAAATGGTCCTTTTATATATGTTTTTATTAAGCATTAAGTTGTCAGAACAGTACTGATACCCGGAATGGAGGGCAAGTCGGTAATCAGGATTATGAGTTTACTTCAATCTCTTGTGGTTGTCGCTGTGACAATGGAGTGGTAATGTTCCGCTACTTTGTTATGGACGGTTATGGCGACACACAGAAAGCATTTGTTCCCGGTCAACGCTGGATTAGTTTGACCGAGCCCGAGCTGGGTCTCGGGCTTGTGGTTCAGGTCTTGCATCGGCACGTTCAGGTTCTGTTTCCAGGGGGTGGCGAGACGCGTGCTTATGCCGCCGACAATGCTCCGCTGAAGCGTGTGCACTTTGCTCCCGGCGACTGCGTTCGTGGTCATGAGGGCGCAGAGCTGACGATCACATCTGTGCATGAACAGGGTGGTTTGTTTACGTATATCGGAGAGGGCGGGTCGCTTGAAGAGTCCGCCCTTTGCGATAGCCTGAGCTTTGACGATCCTGAAGCTCGCTTTCTGTCGGGGCATGTGGATGCCACCGAGCTTTTCGAACTGCGAATGGTCACGCTCCGGCATCAGCACGAGATTCAACAATCTCCTGTGCGCGGTTTTGTAGGCGCTCGGATTGAATTGCTGCCCCATCAACTTTACGTTGCCCATGAGGTGAGCCGCAGGCAGTTGCCGCGTGTTCTGCTTGCTGATGAAGTGGGTTTGGGAAAGACCATCGAAGCCTGCTTGATTCTTCATAGGATGATTTTGTGTGGCACAGTGCGTCGTGCTCTTGTGCTGGTTCCTTCCCCCCTGATTCATCAGTGGTTTGTTGAATTGCTGCGCCGCTTTAATCTTGCGTTTTCAATCATTAACGAGACGCACTACGCTGAACAGCTTGCATCTGGGTGCGAGAATCCGTTTGAAGAGCCTTCCTTTGTTCTCTGTGACATTGACATGCTTGTAAGAAGCAAGGCGATTGGAATGCAAGCCCTCGCAGTGCAGTGGGATATGCTTATTGTTGACGAGGCGCACCATTTGCAGTGGTCTGAGCAGGAAGTCAGCCGTGAATATTATATGGTGGAGCAGTTTGCGAAAGTCGTGCCGGGGCTCTTGCTTTTGACGGCCAGCCCGGAACAAGCGGGTGAGGCGGGGCATTTTGCGCGACTTCGCCTTCTCGATCCTGCGCGATACTCTGATTTTCAGAGCTTTTTGTCCGAGCAAACGCACTATGCGCATATTGCCGGCCGTGCGGAAAAATTGATCGCAGAAAAGTCCGAAGCTGAGCTTGCAGATTATCTTGATCGGCACGGACCCGGGCGTGTGATATTTCGCAATACGCGTGCAGGGATGTCTGCGTTTCCAAAACGCGTTCCTCATGTGGTGGCTTTGACTCCATGCGATGACGAGGTGGATGCGCGCGTTGTCTGGCTTGCGGGTTTTCTTCGCGACAATCCCGGGATAAAGGTTCTGGTTATTTGCCATTCATCCCGTGAGGTAAAGGGGGTTCGGGATGCGCTACAGTCTCGTGTGCGTGTTGACATCGCGACCTTTCACGAGAAGCTTCCGTTGCTGCAGTGCGATCGACAGGCGGCATGGTTCGCAGAACCGGATGGTCCCCAGGTTTTGATTACATCGGGGGTCGGTGGTGAAGGACGAAACTTTCAGTTTGTGAATCACATGGTGCTCATGGATATTCCGAACGATCCGGAATTCGTTGAGCAACGCATTGGTCGACTGGATCGTATTGGACAACACCATGACATTCACATTCATGTTCCGTATATTGAGGGAAGCGCCGAAGCGGGGCGTGTGCGCTGGTTACACGAAGGTCTCAATGCCTTCTCGCGTCCTCTCGTCGGTGGTTATCGCATGTTGCTTGAATTTGGCCCCCGCCTCGGCTGCGTTACTGACGATCTGGTTGCAGAGACACGCCGATCGCATGATGACTTATGCCGCGAGATTGCCGTCGGACGGGATCGCCTGCTTGAACTCAATTCCTGCCGACACCAGATTGCAGATAAACTGGTTGAGGCTATTCGCGAGAGCGACGGAGATATCCTTCTGAGAGACTACATGTCGGATCTTTTCGAGCTGTTCGGCGTGGGTGTCGAAGCGTTGGGAGATAGCGATTTTCTGCTCAAGCCGGATTTGTTGTATTGTGAAGAGTTTCCGCTTCCACGCGATTCGATGCGCATCACGTACGACCGAGATTATGCATTGAGTCGCCCCACGGTCACGCTATTGAGCTGGGATCATCCGATGGTGCAGGGTGCGATGGAGTTGATTCTTGGAACGGATCGGGGTACGGGTGCGGTATCCCGGTCTCGCGAATGCAAGAGCGCCATTCTCCAATCCGTTTTTGTTCTCGAACCGGTATCTGAGCATCGGCGGTCGGTTGCTCGCTTTCTACCTTGCACTCCGATTGTTACTCTTGTCGATGAAGCCCTTGCACCTGTAGAAGCGCTGCCGGCAATCGACAGTGATGGGGAATCCTGGGAATCCATTGATGAGATTCGGAAACGCAGAGAAACACTTCCGGCAATGTTGTCGGCTTCGCGGAAGCATGCAGAGAGCGGGGCGCAGCAAATCGCAAAGAAGGCAAGAGAGGCCATGCGCTATCAATTGGGGGCAGAATCCCGACGGCTCCGTGCGTTGCATGTCATCAATGATCACATTCGGCCGGAAGAAATTTCTGCAATGGATGCGCAGGCAGATGCATTCGAGCAGGCCATTTGTGAGGCGCGTTTACGTCTGGATTCCGTTCGCCTGGTGGTGCCGGGCTAAGATTATTCACTCGCGCCCGGACCTTTTTCTGTGGGACGTGACGTGTGGCGGCGATCTCACTTCATGAGCAGTAGGCTCAGCGCCATGACCACCATTCCGGCAAGGAGTCCGAACAGGCTGTCGTGCCCTTTTCCGTAGGCGCGGCTGGTGGGAAGCAGCTCATCAAGGCTGATGTAGACCATGATGCCAGCCACACCACCGAAGAGTATTCCCATGAGCTGCGGTGGGATGGCGCCGGTATCCCCACCGACAAAGAAGCGTAGCGCCAGGTAAGCAATGCCTGCACCCACGGGTTCTGCCAGTCCGCTGAGCATCGAATAGATGAATGCTTTCTTGCGGTTGCCGGTGGCATAGAAGATGGGGACTGATACGCTGATGCCTTCCGGGATGTTATGCAGGGCGATCGCAATCGCGATGGCCACCCCTACGGAAGGATCCTGCAAAGCGGCCAGGAATGTGGCGAGTCCTTCCGGAAAGTTGTGGATGGCGATGGCCAGAGCGGTGAAGAGCCCCATGCGCATAAGCTTGTGATGGTGTACGCTATGATCGTGGGAGCCCGGGGTTGTATCGGAGGTTGCCGTTTCCATGGCGCTGAAGTCCGGCATAGGTGCGTCGGGATCGTGTAGAGGGGCGGTCTCTTCTTCGCCATGAATTTCGTGTGGATTCTCTGCCGCCGGAATCAGGTTGTCCACGATTCCAATCAGTAAAATGCCGCCGAAGAAAGATGCTGCATTAATCCAGTGTCCCCAATAATCGCCGTAGCTGACAATCAGCGAGTCGACCCCTTTGACGAAGATTTCTACGAATGACACGTAGAGCATAACTCCGGCGGAGAAACCGGTTGCTACAGAGAGAAAGCGATAGTTGGTTCGTTTAGCGGTGAAGGCGATGGCACTGCCGATACCCGTGGCCATTCCTGCGAACAGAGTCAATCCCAATGCAATCCAAACATCTTTCATGATGGAGTATCCTTTTTTGTTATCTTTTAAAGCGTGATGGTCCTGACCGTTTTAAAGTGTAAGGGCCACCGTTGCAGTGTCATATTTTGTCCGGTCTGTGTCAAAGCCGGAATTTCGGGTCAGTGTATCAATCGCCTTTTTGTGTTTTGTCAGAGTATATGGTCGCATGATACCGTTGTTCACATGTCAGATAGAGGTACCATATATATTGATTTCGATGATGTGCTTTGTGAAACCGCCCTGGAGTTGGCGCAAATTGTTGAGCAGGAGTTCGGTCGACGGGTTGCTTTTGAGGATATTCAGGCGTTTGATCTGGAGAAATCATTTGATCTGAACAGGGAACAGTGGGAGCACATGATGGAATTGGCGCATCGACCTGAAGTGTTGGCTCATCTTGCGCCGATTAAAGGTGCTGCCGAGGTGTTACGCACCTGGAACGCGGCGGGGTACAATCTGGATGTTGTGACCGGACGTCCCTCGGCATCTCACGAGGCTTCCGGCGAGTGGCTTGCGCGTTATGGAATCCCTTTCGATTCTTTGACATTTGTGGACAAGTATGCACGGACGCATGTTGTGCGTGAGGGGAAGGACGTTCTGACTCTGGATGAACTTGCTTCTCGTGATTATGTGTTGGCGGTTGACGATGCGCCGCGCATGTTGACATATCTATCCGAAACGATGTGTGTTCCTCTATTGGTGTTTGATCGACCATGGAACGCTGGCTGGAAGCCGGATGCGACGGTGACGGCGCCTGTGCATCGCTGTCGTTCCTGGGAGCAGATCGCGTGCAATGCCGCACCGGTTTTGGATGCATGGGAGAAACAGGAAGGGTGTCATGTCTGAAAAACCTGAGTTGCTGTTACCGGCCGGAAGTCTTTCAAAGGCACGCACGGCTTTAGCCTATGGTGCAGATGCGGTCTATGCGGGTGCTCCGGGGTTGTCCATGCGGCCCGAGTCTGCGGAGTTAGTTATTGATGAGTTGGCTGAAACGGTTGCCTTGGTGCATGCAGCAGGACGTCGGATTTATGTCTGTATCAACACGCTGATGTTTCAAGAGGATCTGCCGCGACTTCGCGAGTGGCTTGAGGCTACGCGTGACCTGGAGATTGACGCGTTGCTGGTTTCGGATCCGGGTGCCTTTGCATTGGCGCGTGAATTGCGCCCAGAGGTGCGACTTCATATTTCCACGCAGATGAGCACGGCTAATGTAGCCGCCGCACGGTTCTGGCGGGATGCCGGGGCCAGCCGCATTGTGCTGGCGCGCGAATGCAGTATTGCAGATGCGGGTGAGATTGCGCGCGAGAGCGGAGTGGAAGTGGAGATGTTTGTGCACGGCGCCATGTGTATGGCGGTCTCGGGGCGATGTCTCCTTTCCGCGCACCTGTGCGGGCGCAGCGGGTCGAAAGGTGACTGCAAGCACAGTTGTCGGTGGGAATGGCAGCTTGTGGAGCAGAAGCGACCCGGAGAGACGATGCCGGTTTTTGAGACCGGACGCTCGACGCTATTCATGGGATCGACAGATTTGTGTTTGTTGCGCCAGATTCCGATGCTTGTCCAGAGTGGCATTCAGTCGTTAAAGGTGGAAGGCCGAATGAAGGGCGAGTACTACGTGGCAACGGTTGCACGCGTTTACCGGGCAGCGCTCGATGCCTATATGAGCGATCCGGGAAGGTTTACGGTGCAGCAGGAATGGCTGGATGAGCTGGATGCGGTGAGTCATCGGCCCTATGAAGAAGGATTTGCTTTTGGCTACCCATCGGATCGACCTGACTCCCTGCAGACGCATAACCGCCCGATCGGTACGCACAAAGTGGTGGCTCTGGTGAGCGGTATGCAGGATGGTCGTTATGTTCTGAGAGTGAAGAATGCTTTCCTTGAAGGTGATGAACTCGAATGGATTGCACCGGGTATGGCGTCAGGGCGTATACGGATTGAGACGATTGCGAAGAAGGACGGCAAAGCGACGCAGCGCGGGCATTGCGGGACCGAAGTCCTGGTGACGCTGGGGGAGGGCGTCCGACTCCCTGAATGCGCCATACTGCGGCGAAGGACTGCGTCTTGAACTTACGCGTTAGCGGCGTTATTATGGGTGTCATCAATGCGTTCAAACGGATGGAGAGAACTGTATGGCTGAGACGGTCATAGGCACTGCCGGCATTTTCTTTACGTTGGCGATGATTGCGGTCCTGTCGTTTGTGGTGGGGTTGGTGATTTATGGTCTCTATGACTATTTTCATACGATGGGGCGTAGCCGCAAACATTCGCATCGTCGGCATTCACCGGCGCTGAAGACCTCTCCCTCCGAGTTGGCGGATGTGGTGCACAAAGCAGCCGAGCAGGCTAAGCGGTCGTTGCTGGCGCGTACGGTGGACGACGATGCGCTTGATCCGCAGGTGGGATGGGAAGTGGTCGTTGAGTTGCAGGTGGCCTTCATCCACGCCGTAGAGGGGGCGTTGCTTCCAGGTATGACCGCTGTGCAGCGCGAGGTGTATCGCAGGGTATTTCGTGCGATCAGTGCTGAGACCATGGCTGCAGATCTGGGGGCCGCCAGGCCTGTGAATGTATTTGCCATGATGGAGCAACGGCTCGCGGCATTGTCGGAGTGTCATCATGCTGCGTCCGGCAGGTTGCTACACATGGATGTTGTGGATCGATGTGAAGTTGCGGTTCGGGGGGTGTTGGGTGAGCGGATTATCCAGCCTGATGAATTTCGAACGGTTCTGGAAGACGTCATTTCATCGGCGGTCACACTGGATCTTGTACATGTGGTATAGTGAGGGATGAAAGGCAGGAACATGTGGACCTTGGATGATGTCAGGCACCCGCAATGGCGAGCACAGCAGCATGCAACGCTTCTGTTTGTGGTGCGTGATGGCCAGGTTCTATTGATTCACAAGAAGCGTGGGCTTGGTGCGGGAAAAATCAATGGGCCGGGTGGTCGGTTGGAGTCAGGCGAGACGCCCAGAGAAGCGGCAATTCGTGAAATCAATGAAGAACTATGTGTGGATCCCGTCGGCGTCCGTGAGGTGGGCGAATTGAGTTTCCAGTTTGTGGATGGTCTTTCCATTTATGTGAATGTGTTTAAGGCTGATGACTGTGTGGGTGAAGCTGCGGAAACTGACGAAGCGGTGCCTTATTGGACGCCTGTCGATCAGATACCCTATGAGCAGATGTGGGCGGATGATGCACATTGGGTGCCGCTCATGTTGGCCGAGACGCCATTTCGCGGTTACTTCCTCTTTGATGACGAGGTCATGGTGGATTATGTCATAGACAAAGGGGCGGCATCGGTGCGGTTGGGAAGAGGGTAGACCCCATGGCTAGCCGGCATCCGGATGAGGCTGGTGCAGGGGGAGGCAGATGACGAAGCGCGTGCCTTCTCCCGGTTGGCTTTCTGCCGAGATGGTTCCGTTGTGTCTTTCTACGATTTTTCGACAGACGGCCAGTCCGATACCGGTTCCTTCATATTCCCCGCGACGATGCAGGCGTTGAAAGATGCCGAAAATACGTTCGGACTGTGACGGGTCAAATCCGATACCGTTATCTTCAATGACCAGTTCGCAGACGTGTCCGTCGATGGGCAGCGCGTGATCGTCCTGCGCCACGATGCGGGTCTGAACCGTCACGACCGGAGGAATGCCCTCGCGATGGAATTTGAGTGCATTGCCGATCAGGTTTTGCAGCAGTTGTCGCATCTGAATTTTCTCAGCTTCGACAGGAGGTAATTCGCCAATGTTGACGGTGCCTTGTGTCTGCATGATGCGTACCTCCAGATCAGACAAGACGTCGCGTGCAATGCTTGCCAAATCCACGGAGATGAAACCGCGTGCTCGTGTGGATATACGAGAAAGCTCAAGAATGCCATTGATTAAATCTCTCATGCGGTGCGCAGCATCCTGCATGCGTTCAACATAACCGCCGGCTTCTTCGGTGATCTTGCTTCCGAGATGTTTTTTCAGTAATTCTCCAAACTGGCTCACTTTTCGCAGGGGTTCCTGCAAATCGTGTGAAACAACATAAGCAAATTGTTCAAGACTTGCGTTGGACTTGGCTAAGTCCTCGAGTGTTTTGTGTAATTTTTCATCCGCAAGTTTTCGCTCGGTCACATCCTCAACGGAGAGCACGACGCCGATGAACTGATCCTCTTCATCGGTGTTTGGAGCAGCGGAGATCAGAGCGAAGAAAGTGCTGCCGTTTGAGCGGCGTGCTTCTACCTCGCGACTCCAGCGCCCGCCATTTTGGGTGGCCGTCAAGATAGCCGGGAGCGTTTCTGGATCGGTGAGGAGTTCTGCCAGGCTTTTTTCGAGTAGGCCATCCTGATTTTCCATCTGCCACAACTGCACCATGGAGCGGTTGACGAATTGCAGAAATCCTTCGGCATCTACAATGGCGATGCCGCTGGCGGCATTCTCGATGGCATTGGATCCGATACGCAGTTTGCTTTCCGCTTCTTTGCGTACGGTGATATCCCGGATGAAGAACCCGAGATGGGGTTGCTCAGCCACCTGAAGGCTGATGATGGAAATCTCTGCGGGAAACAGGGATCTGTCGGATCGTGCGCAGTATGCTTGTAGAAGCACGAAGCGATCGCTTTGCAATGTGGATTGCACGGTAAGCAGAAGTTCGGGCCCCCAGGAGTAAATGATTTGTCCGACGTCCAGGTTGGTGACGCGTTCGCGCGGGTAGCCGAGGAACTGCACGGCGCGTAAGTTGGCATCCACGATCGTGCCGTCGGGTCGCGTGAGTAACGTGGCGTCATAGGCGCTTTGAAAAAGTTGTTGAAAATCTTTTCCGCCAATGACCTTGCTCAGGGATTGGATGTTGTCGGCCGTTTTGGTGTCGCGGGGGACTTGAGTCGGTTGTGTGGGTCTTTGTACGGGTTTTGATGTATCGACATCCTGAAGAATATCGATACGCATTGTTCGGGAAAGATTCTTGCGTTCCTGCATGGTGTACCCTTTTTTGACGCTGCACCTATTCAGATACTGAACCGTTCGAAACGGTTCTGCAATGCGAAAGTTTCGACCGAAATGCGCCATGGCATCAGGGAAACCCCTATAGCAGAATCAGGGGCTCCCCGACTGGTCCTGTTTGTTCGATTCGCTATACTTCTTGTTGAGCGGTGGGGTTTATAGTCAATCAGGAGAAGAACGATGCAAACTGTTGAAAGACAGAATGCTGGAGAGATATGGAACAAAGGTGAGGAAGCCGGGGAAGGCCTGGGTGCCGTGGCGTTTCTGATGCTCTCCGTATGCGTTACGTTGATCATACTGATCGGCGCTATTGTCCTGAGCCAGGGGCCTACTGTGGTTAAACCGTTCTAACGGAGAGCGGTGCTCAGGATGAGACGTGAAGACACGGGGGGGAGCCCCCCGTGTCTGCCCCATTATGTGCGGATCACTTCAGTATTCTCTGTGCATGCCTTTTCAGATTTGTGTGAAATTCTCTCTTTTCCCCTGCAGCGATGCGCGCTATAAGTTGCATTGATGAAACGGGTGCTTTTTCTTGATAGTCAATGTCGTTGGCGTTGCGGTATGGCTGTGGCCTTTGCCCGGAGTGTGTCTAGTGGGCAATGGGAGTTCAGCGGCGCCTGTGTTGCACCTGAGTCCGATCTTCCGGAGGGAGCCCAAAAGGCGATGGCGGAAGTTGGGATAGAAGCCGACGTGGCAGATGTGGCGATGTTGCGTGATGTGCATCTTTATGAGTTTGATTGTGTGTTGGCCTTATGTTCTCCCGTTTTGGCGCAATGTCCGCAACTTCCGGGCATGCCGGTAGTCATCAAGTGGGATCTTCCGCTTGAACCTTCTGTGAATACGCTGGATCATTCTGATGCTGTCAGTTATCGGGAAGCGCGCGACGAGCTGCACCGTCTGGTGGAGTATTTTTGCAACCACGGTGTTCTTTCTGCATTGCTGACGAGTGGTGCTCACACGCGCACGGTTTTGGACAGTGTGCATGATGGCATTATTGCGCATGATCTGGAGCGTCGTATTTGTTATGTGAATGCGGCGGCCGAGCGGATTAGCGGGTATAGTCGCAAAGAGGCGATGGGAAAAGATTGTCACGATGTGTTTCCCGGGAATCTTTGCAGCGGAAAATGTTTGTTTTGTGATCCGGCTGTGTTGCCCTCTTTGCCGCAACAAAGAAATATTGCGATCGCCACAAAAAGCGGTGAGCGACGCCAAGTCGATATGACGGTATACCCCGTCAATGCATCTGATGGTTCTGAAGCTTTGGCTGGTGTGATGGCGGTCTTTCGGGATCAGACTCGCGAGCATCGCCTTGCGCGGCGTGCGCGGGAGATTGAGCATTTTGCAGGCATCATTGGTCGCGATGATAAAATGCTGGAGATATTTGACCTTATCAGTGATCTCGCTGATAGCTCTGTGCCGGTTTTGATTCAGGGAGACAGCGGTACCGGCAAGGAGCTTATTGCTGCAGCGATTCACAACGAGGGTCCGCGGGCTAATCAGCTTTTTGTGCCTGTCAATTGTGGTGCACTGCCGGAGTCGTTGTTGGAGAGCGAACTTTTTGGTCATACCAAGGGGGCTTTCACGGGGGCCATTCGCGATAAGAAAGGGCGTTTTGAGCTCGCGGATGGGGGCACCATCTTCTTGGATGAGATCGGCGATATTTCGTTGGCTATGCAAGTCAAGTTGCTGCGTGTTTTACAGGAAGGTACTTTTGAGCGCGTGGGGAGTGAAGAGACGATAACGGTGAATGTCCGCGTGATCAGTGCTACGAATAAGAACCTGGAAGAAGAGATTGAAACGGGGCGATTTCGGGAAGATCTGTATTATCGCTTGAATGTTGTGCCGATTTTTGTTCCGCCGCTACGCGAACGTCGTAATGATATTCCGCTTTTGGTTAATCATGTGCTCGCTCAGGTGTTGAAAGATACGGGCAAGGATGACGTGCAGATTTCTGATGAAGCGATGGACATGATGTTGAATTATGACTGGCCGGGTAATGTTCGCGAATTACAGAACTGGATTCAATTTGCATTGGTGAAATGTCGTGGTGGTACGATTGATCCCGAGCATATGCCGCCGACACGGTCCGGTGCATCGCGTACGCCGACCACACGGCGACGGCGACAGAAGCTGGATGATGCATCTGTTCGCAGTGCGCTTCGTGAAGCGGGAGGGAACAAGGTGGCTGCAGCGAAGCTGCTGGGCGTTTCGCGCGCGACGCTGTATCGCTTTTTTGAGTCTCGAGAATAGGCGTTGCGGTGTCTCATTCCTCTGGGAATGTCTCATTGTAACTGATTCGTGTGGGTCGTAATGAGACAGTTTAAATTTTTGCTCTTCCGGCGTTGTTTGTGCAAGGTATTGGAGTGGAACAGGTTGCGTGATATGTTTATTTTGCCTGCCTGCTTGGCACGCATCTAGCGATACTCTCTTTTGGCAAATGAAGGTAAAGGATGAGAGATATGGCATGTCGACGCACGCAATTCATCGCTGAAGTGCTGCAAGCTGCAGGGCAGCTTCTGGAGCTTGCAGCCACAGGCGAGCATGATGACACAGATGACAGTTGTGCTGTGTTGTCCGGGGTTGTGAGGGACTGTGCATACAAAATCAGGGCGCGTGCCGCCCTTGAACGAGAAATACACCGTTCTATGGGCACGTGGGACGTGGATACGGAGCGTTTTGTTGCGTAGTGATATGATGAACGGTGATTGATAAGGAGCTCCTGTGATGAGTTTGTTAATTAAGTATGCAATGGTTTTGATGGTGTTAGCGATGTTGGTCACGACGTCTTGCAGTGCGGAGAAAGCGGGGCCTCCTGCTGTTCCGGCTGCACCCGAACAGGCCGCAGCTCATGAAGAGGTTGAGTGGTTGACTGATTTTGAAGCGGCTAAGAAAATGGCGGCGGAGAAAGCTCGCCCGATACTGGCAGATTTTTCGGGTTCGGATTGGTGCGGATGGTGCATCAAGCTGGACAAAGAGGTGTTTTCGAAAGCGGCCTTTCAGGCCTATGCAGAGGATAATCTTGTCCTCTTTCTTGCAGACTTTCCCTCCCGCAAGAAGCTTCCCGAGGCAACGCAAAAGCAGAATCAGGCATTGTCGGAGACTTACGGGATTCGTGGGTTCCCGACTGTTTTGATTCTGGATGCCGAAGGGAAGGTTCTGGAAAAAACGGGCTATCAGAGAGGTGGTCCCGAGGCTTATGTGGCTCACCTCAAAGAGTTGATTGGAGGGAAGAAATAGAGATGAAGACGGCCGAGCGGAAGCATGCACATAACAAAGGGCAACGCGAAATTGTAACTCGGAGTCATACGCATGTGATGTGGTGTGGATCTCGAAACATTTGTGATGTACGAAACAAGAAAAAGTGATAGGTTGACGATGTTATATTCGGGATGGTCCTGGATGTATTGTATTAGAGTGATAAACAAAAGAGGAAGAGGAGACGAGATGAAAAAGATGTTACCAGTATGTCTAGTGGCAATGGCAGTGGCATGGTTTGCGGTACCGCTTACAGCTCAGGCTGGTTGTGGTGCTTGCGGTGGTGGAGCCGATCATACGCATAAGAAGATCGAGAAGCCAGCCGCGCCATCTTGCCCTCTGGCGGGTAAGTGTGCAGTGAAAAGCGATTGTAAGAAATGCACTGCTGACAAGATGTGTAAGAAGTGTGCAAAGGCTTGTGCTGCACAAAGGGCTAAGTGCAAGACTTGTGCTGCTGGGAAAGAGTGCAAATTGTGTCCCAAGGTCAATGAGGCTGCAAAGAAAAAGGCAGGCGGGACTTGCACAAAGAAAAAGTAGCACCAGAGACCACAACGTGGCTCTGAACGTCGGAGAAATCCTTCGATGAACTTTTTAGGGCGGAACCGTGCATTTCGGTTTCGCCCTTTTTTTTCGGTATGGCGGTATTTGTTATGGCACGATTCAATGCAGGGGTTATTTTCATGATTACTGCGATAGCCGCAACGCATTTGACTGCGTCTGGAGATTCGTCAGTTCCTTCCGGGGAACACCGTTTCACCAATCGCCTTGTGCAGGCCAACAGCCCTTATCTGTTGCAGCATGCACATAATCCTGTGGACTGGTATCCGTGGGGAGAAGAGGCGCTTGCTAAAGCTAAGAAAGAGAACAAGCCGATCTTCCTTTCCATTGGCTATTCCGCTTGCCACTGGTGTCATGTGATGGAACGGGAATCATTTGAGGATGGTGATATAGCGGAGATTCTAAACCGGGATTTTGTGTCGATTAAGGTAGACCGTGAGGAGCGTCCTGACGTGGATGCGGTGTACATGGATGCCGTGCAGATGATGACCGGTAGTGGGGGATGGCCGTTGACGGTTTTTTTGACGCCGGACCTGCACCCCTTTTTCGGTGGCACCTATTTCCCCCCTGATGATCGCTATGGACGTCCCGGATTTAAGAAACTGCTTGAGCAAATTGTTGCACTATGGCGTGATGAGAATGAGGACGTTCTGAAGCAGGCAAAGGTGCTGGGAGAGCGTTTGAGTGCAGTTCGGTCCTATGGGGATTCCGCTGAAGGCGCACCGGGTGCGTTAACCGCCCAGGCGGTCGATGTCATGAGGATGCAGTTTGATCCGCAGTGGGGCGGATTTGGTCGTGCGCCCAAATTTCCTTCTGCTGCGGCTATGAATCTTTTGTTGCGACATGTGCAGAGAACGGGGAATAAGGATAGCAGGCGCATGTTGGAGGTAACGCTTGACCGTATGGCTGCCGGCGGCATGTACGACCAGGTTGGCGGCGGGTTTCACCGGTATTCGGTGGATCATGAGTGGTTGGTGCCTCATTTTGAAAAAATGTTGTATGACAATGCGCTTTTAGCGGGCACGTATACCGACGCATGGCTGGTGACCGAACGAAAAGACTACCAGCGGGTGGCGCGCGAAATCTTCGACTATATTCTTCGTGATATGCGAGATCCGTGTGGTGCCTTTCATGCATCTGAGGATGCGGATAGCGAGGGGCATGAAGGCATTTTTTATATTTGGTCGCGTGAAGAGATACTGAAGATTTTAGGTGAAAAGAAGGGTGCGCAGTTCTGCGCTTTTTACGGGGTGAGCAAGGGAGCAAATTTTGAGGGTAAGAACATCCTGCATGTGCCGCAGCAATTGGCGACCTTTGCAGAAGCCCAGGGGATAACGATTACGCAATTAAACGCGCAGCTTGCCGGCATGCGTAAACAGTTATTGCGGGTACGGAGCAAACGGGTGAGGCCCGCGAAGGATGACAAGATTATTGTTTCGTGGAATGCGCTGATGATCTCTGCGTTTGCGCGCGGATTTCAAGTCTTCGGTGAACAGCGTTATCGTCAGGCGGCTGAGGCGGCTGCATCGCATATCCTGGATGCGATGCTGATTAATGGAAAACTGTGGCGTACCTGGCGCGCGGGGAAAGTGAACGTGCCGGGATTTCTGGAGGATTACGGGGCGTTTGCCAATGCGCTGCTGGACCTGCATGAAGCGACGCTGGAGCCTCGCTGGCTTAGTCAGGCACGGATGTTGATCGACGAAATGGTCAAGTCTTTCTGGGATGAAAAGGATCATGGTTTTTTTCAGACTTCGGCACGGCATGATCGGTTGCCTGCACGGCTGAAACCTTACTATGATGCGTCGGTGCCATCCGGCAATGCGCTGGCAGCATTGGCATGTGCTCGACTGGCGCGGTTTTCCGGTGATGCGCGCTATGCGCGTCATGCAGAGGAGACCTTTGTTGTCTTCGGGCGATTGTTGAAACAGCACCCGTCGGCGGTATATCAGCTTCTGGCGGCGGCAGAATTCCATCGTGCACCGTCTCGGGAAATTGTATTGAGTGGAAAGAAGACGGATCCGTCGCTGGCTAAATTGCAGCAGGTGGTTTGGGGTGTATTTGATCCGGATCGGATCGTAACGGGGCACATGGGAGGCAAGGCGAAGATCTATGATTGGCCATTGTTCTCCGGGCGCGAGCCGACGGATACGGTGCGCGTCTTTCTGTGCGAGAATTTCTCATGCAGAAAACCCATGACGCAGGCGGATGAAGTTGATAGCGTGTTGCGCCGGATGGCAAAAGGCCATGTGGAGTCAGCATGGGAAACATTTGAGAGAAAGAGCGGGAGCAATCAGGAATGAATACGACGTTGAAAGAGGGTGTTGACTGGGTTGGGTATGTGGATTGGACGGTTCGTGATTTTCACGGGTATTTCACGAATCGGGGGTCATCGTATAATTCCTATCTTATTCGAGATGAGAAGGTGGCCCTGATTGATGCGGTCAAGGCGCCTTATGCCCAGGTGTTGCTGGATCACGTCTCGGCCCTGGTGCCCCTGGAGAAGGTGGATTATCTTGTGATTAATCATGCTGAGCCTGATCACGCTGGAAGTATTCCTGCTGTTATACAGGCCTGTCCCGGAATTGAGATTGTATGTGATGCCCGTTGTCGTGATGCATTGGATGCACATTTTGATACGACGGGATGGACGTTCAAGATTGTCGGCAGTGGCGACAGTTTGTCGCTTGGTAAGCGAAGCCTCTCGTTTCTTGAGACGCCGATGGTCCATTGGCCGGAGTCCATGTTTACCTATTGTCCTGAGGAGAAGATTCTATTCTCAATGGATGCGTTTGGGCAGCACTATGCGTCTGCGCATCGTTTTGATGATGAAGAGCCCATGGACGTGGTGATGGAAGAGGCCAAGACCTACTACGCCAATATTGTCATGCTGTATGCGAAGCCGATCGCGCGGGTTCTCGGCCAGGCCAGTGAGCTGGATATTGACCTGATAGCTCCGAGCCATGGCGTGATATGGCGCAGTCATATTGACAGGATTAAGGATGCCTATGCGAAGTGGGTCTCGCATCACAAAGAGCCCAAAGTACTGGTGATCTACGATACGATGTGGCAGAGCACAGAAAAGATGGCGCAGGCACTGGTGGATGGCGCCTTGTCCGTGCCGGGTGTCAATGTCAGGCTGTTTAATGTGCGTTCTTCTAATGTGACGATTCTGGCGACGGAGGTCTTGGATGCGGCTACGGTGGCTGTGGGTTCGCCCACGCTGAATCAAACCCTTATGCCGGCAATGGCGGCGGTGTTGACTTATTGGAAGGGGCTGAAGCCTGCTGAGAAAGCGGGGTTTGCGTTTGGATCTTACGGTTGGGCTCAGGGTGCGGCTAGAGACATAGAGCAATATCTCAAGGATATAAAATTTGACCTGATTCGGGAGCCGCTTCAGGTTCGTTTCGTTCCAAAAAAAGAGACCTTGGATGAATGCCGGGAAGCAGGTAAACTTTTAGCTGAAAAGGCGCTGGAATTAAGTTCTTGAGGGACGAGAATTGTGGTGAGGTGTCGAGCGGAAAATCGCTGAATAATACAGGAGAAGAACGATGATCACAGACAAGATGGCGCAGGCATTGAATGACCAGATTCGAGAAGAACTGTATTCGGCATATATTTATTTGTCGATGTCTTCATATGCAACGAGTGTAGGAATGGCTGGTGTAGCGCATTGGTTTCGAATTCAGACGCAGGAAGAGCTGACGCACACCGACAAGTTCTGTAATTATCTAAACAGCCAGGGCTCTCAGGTAATCCTGCAGGCCATCGAACAGCCGCCCTGCACGTGGGAGTCGGCCCTGGAGATGTTTGAAGCTGCGTTGGCCCATGAACAACACATAAGTCAGTGTATCCATGATCTTTCGCTTTTGGCTGAAGATGAAAAGGATCGGGCCACGGACATTTTTCTGCAGTGGTTTATTTCTGAGCAGGTTGAGGAAGAAGAGAATGCCAAGGAGGTCATTGATCAGCTCAAGCTGGCCGGTTCAGACGGTAGCGGGTTGTTCATGATTGATCGCGAGTTGGCGAAACGTGTGTTCACGCCGCCTGCGACCAACGCATAATGGTTTAAAAAGCATGGGGGTGCGTCCGGGAGGTAAGACGCATGAGAAGCAAACTGACAATAGGGATTGTGCTGGCTGTGCTGGCTGCGATGGTGGCGCAGGCACAGGAGCCGTTTTCGTTTACCACAGAACTGGACGTGGCAACGGAGCAGGGCGGTGCTGTGCTTCGTGTCGCTCTCAAGGTGGCCCCGAAGCATTACCTGTATGCGGACCGCGTCAGCGTTTCTGCGGAAGGCGGTGTTGAGCTGTTGCCGGAATCCATCCCGGACCCGGTCATGCAGTATGATGATCTGCTTGAAGAGGAGACGCAGGTCTATAATACGGATGTGACCCTCACGTACCGTTTAGGTGGTCAGATTGCCTTCCCCTTTGACTTGACCGTTTCTTATCAAGGCTGCAGCAAATCGCCGATGGTGTGCTTTATGCCGCAGAGTAAGACGGTGCAGGTGTTGTCGCCGGGTGAGGCACCGGCTGTGCCGGGGCCTGAAGACCCTAAGTCAGCGCCGTTGGCCGAGTTGGGTGAATCGGGTACACGACCTTCGACGTGGCGTGTCCTTGCTGATCGATTTGTCATTGCTGGTTCGGCGGGTGGTTACCTGGATGCAGCCGCATTCAGTGCATTTCTGGATGATCCTTCAGCGGGCGGAGTGGCTGGCGATGCTTCGGGTGGCGGCGGTAGCATCTGGCTTACATTGTTGGGTATATTTCTTGGAGGGATAGCGCTTAATCTGACGCCTTGTGTGCTGCCGATGATTCCCATCAACCTGGCGATTATTGGTGCCGGAGCCCAGGCTTCTTCTCGTGGTAAAGGGGTATTGCTCGGGGGGTTGTACGGTTTGGGTATTACCGTTGCGTATGGATCGCTGGGCCTGGTGGTGGTGCTTACGGGGGGTATGTTTGGTACGTTGACCGCGTCTCCATGGTTTAATACATTTTTTACGTTGTTGTTCATCGCTGTCGGGTTAGCGATGTTTGATGTGTTTACAATTGATTTTTCACGTTTCCAGCCTCGAGGTGGTGGATCCGGGAAAACCAGCCTCTTTCTGGTTCCGATATTGGGTGCGCTTTCCGCCTTGCTTGCCGGGGCATGTGTTGCCCCGATTCTATTAACCGCATTAGCCCTGGCGCTTGATCTTTATTCTCGCGGGAACGCAGCGGGGTTACTCGTTCCGTTTTTGCTGGGGCTTGGAATGGCGCTTCCATGGCCATTTGCGGGTGGTGGATTGACAATTTTGCCGAAACCCGGGAAGTGGATGGAGCAGGTGAAGCATGCGCTGGGTGTTCTTGTTATCTTGTTGGCGATTATGTATGGATATAAGGCGTACAGTGGGTTCACATGGCGTCCGTCCGGCAGTCTTCCCGAAGGGCTTGAGCGCGCGTTGAAGCAGGACAAACCGGTACTCCTGGATTTCTGGGCGAGCTGGTGTACGAGTTGTAAAGCGATGGATAAGACCACCTTCAAGGACCCGCAAGTGGTGCAGAAACTTCAGGGATTCGAGTTTATTAAATATCAAATGGAAGATCCCTCCCAGGATGAAGCGGCGGAGGTGAGGGAGTATTTTCAAGTGCAGGGGTTGCCGGCTTATGTGGTGATGCGTCCTCGACAGGACGGATAACAGAGGAGGAGCATAAATGACAAAGATATCCGGCCCACTGGACATTGTTGTCATGGGTGCCTCGGGGGATCTTGCGCGGCGTAAGATATTTCCGGCGTTATTCTCGTTGTTCTGTCAGGGATATCTTCCTGACCAGTTGCGCTTCTTCGGCTTTGCGCGCAGCAAACTTACGGACGATGAGTTCAGAGGCAGGATTACGGAGCATCTTACTTGTCGCTATGCGCCTGGCGAGTCCTGTGCGGACCTGATGAGCGATTTTCTTTCTCGCTGCCGTTACATGGCGGGCAACTACGGTTCCAGCGAAGACATGCTGGATCTTTATCAATTGATGCAAGCGGAAAAACGGTGCGAAGCGAACATCCTCTTCTACTTTGCTATTCCGCCTTCTGTGTTTTTGGATGTTTCTCGTGCCCTCGGTGACGCTGGCATGATTCGTTGTACGCAAGAGGAGCCCTGGACGCGGGCGGTTATTGAGAAGCCTTTTGGCCAGGACCGCGAGTCCTCCGATAACTTGACTTGCGAGCTGGGCAAAGTTTTTACGGAAGACGCGATCTATCGGATCGATCATTATCTCGGGAAAGAAGTGATTCAGAACCTAATGGTATTGCGGTTCGCCAATCTGGTTTTTGAGCCGATTTGGAACCGTCATTATATTGAACGGGTATGGATTGATTGGCGTGAAGACCTTGGGTTGGAGGGACGCGCAGGCTATTTTGATTCCTACGGTGTGATTCGAGACGTGATGCAGAATCATCTCCTGCAAATTCTGGCTCTCATCGCCATGGATAAACCGCAGCAGGCGAGCGCGCAGCATGTCAGGGATGAAAAAGTAAAAGTGTTGCGCCGTATTTCTCCTGTGACGTTGGACCATGCGGTGCTTGGACAATATGGGGCGGCAACGTGGCGCGATAAAGATCGTGTGGGATATCGACAGGAGCCAGATGTTTCGCCGTCTTCCTGTACGCCGACGTTTTGTGCAGCACGGTTGGAAATCGATAATGACCGGTGGCGTGGTGTGCCTTTTATTGTGCGTGCGGGTAAGGCCATGAATGCCAAAGAGAATGAGGTAAGGATTCAATTCCGTAGCATGGAGAGTAACTTGTTTTCCTCTGGTCGGAGAACCCTTCCCCCGAATGAACTGGTGGTCCGTATTCAACCGAACGAAGGCATCTATCTGGGTCTTAACAATAAAGAACCCGGGCACGACCTTACGTTGGAGAAGCGGGACTTGGATTTGCGCTACGCATCTGCTTATCCCGGTATGATCCCTGATGCATACGAATGCCTTCTGTTGGATGTCATGGAAGGTGATAAAAGTCTATTTATTCGTTCGGATGAGTTGGAGGCGGCGTGGGATATTTTTACGCCGCTTCTGCACAAAATTGATGAGGACAAACTTGAGCCGGATCTTTATCCTTTTGGGTCATATGGTCCGGTCATTGATAAAATTCTTTTGGACTGAGGATAGAGACGGAACGGCACTATCAATGCCTTTTCGCAAAGCTACACTACATGCATAGAAAGAAGGAGCATTATGGAAGACAAAGGCTGCAAAGGTGATCACACGGGGCATCTGTGTGTTTTGGTAAGCAAAGAAAAATTTGATGACATTCGTGAACTGGTTAAGGATCCGCAGTTTATCTGTTTTAATTGTGGTCGCGTAGCGGATTCTGACCGGCACTTGTGCAATCCGATGCCGTTGGAAAAATAGCGTCGTCGTATTATCGCAATACGGTTAAGGCATGGTGTGTGTAGGGTGTGTCTTTATGCACTGCTCTGTCTTTTTGTTATTCAGTCTGGGGTGAGTCGTTCGGCTGCTTCCCGGATTTGATCTGCTGTGACAAGGAGTGCTCTTGATGAAGTTTCTGTTGACGGATTTCAGTTTGAAGCGTCCGTGGTGGATACTGGGTTTCGTAGTGATCTTAACCGGTATTCTCGCGGCTCAGTTTCCTCGTGTAACATTTGACAACGATCCTGAGAACATGCTTTCCAAGGATGAGCATGTACGGATGTTTCATCACCGGGTAAAGCAAAAGTTCAATTTGTACGATTTTGTTATCGTGGGCATTGTCAACGAGAAGCATGCCGATGGTGTGTTCAATGTCGGGACTCTGGGGCGCATTCACGATCTGACGGGACAATTGCTGCAGCTGCGCAGAACCGAAGAAGGATTGCTGTCAACGATTCGATCTGCAGCGCAATCGGGTGAACGTCTTGTGCTGGACCTGACGCCGGATAGCAGATGGCAGAGGGGGCTCAACGTGGCGTTCCGTCACGATCCGAATGGGCTGTTTGATTCAGAGGGGACTAGTGCGATCATCGGAAGAGAACTGATTAGTCCCAGTGTGGTGGACAGTATTCAACAGGCTGAGTTCGGATCGCTGAAGCTTGAGTATCTCATGGAGCAGCCGCCAGGCACGCGCGAGGAAGCGCTGGCGATTCGTGAGAATGCAATGAGCAATCCTTTGTATCGAGGGACGCTGGTATCGGAAGATGAGAAAGCGATTTGTGTTTACATTCCGATTACGGAGAAGACATTCAGCTATAATGTGGCTGCGTTGGTCAAGGCATTGACTCATGATTGGCCGCAGGACGACCAGGTGTATATCACGGGTCTGCCCGTGGCGGAAGATACGTTCGGCGTAGAGATGCTCGTACAGATGGCAACGTCGGCACCCCTGGCTGGGCTTGCCATCTTTGTTCTGCTGCTGATTTTTTTCAGGCGTTTATCTTTGATCATAGCCCCGATGATTGTGGCCGTTGTCAGCGTGGTTTGTACCATGGGTTTGCTGATCGGTCTTGGTTTTGATGTGCATATCATGAGTTCGATGATTGCGATCTTTCTGATGCCGATAGCGGTTGCGGATTCTGTTCATATCTTGAGTGAGTTTTTTGATGTGTATTCGCGCTTCGAGACGAAGCGCGATGCGGTTCGGCATGTGATGGGTCACCTCTTCACTCCCATGCTGTATACGAGTCTGACCACGATTGCCGGTTTTGCGTCGCTGGGGTTGACTCCCATCCCGCCGGTACGCGTGTTCGGATTGCATGTGGCCTTTGGTGTGGGATTGGCCTGGGTGCTGACGATGACATTGATCCCGGCGTATATTATGCTGTTTGTCTCCGATCGTGCGCTTAGCAAGGTGGCGCCGACTCACGTGATGGGCATTGGCGAGTCGCCGGTTGTGCGTAAAGGCACCCTGATGGGTGGATTAGAGTGGCTGGGCGGGGTGTCGTACCGTTACTGGCGGATCGTTCTGGCCGTGACGGTGCTGGTAATGGGCCTGTCTGTCTATGGCATTTCGAAAATCCGTGTCAATGACAACCCGGTTAAGTGGTTTACGTCATCCCATCCCATTCGTGTAGCGGACGAAGTTCTGAATGCACATTTTGGGGGCACGTACACGGCGTATCTGACCTTCGAGGCGGCACGGGCCGAAGCGTCCACTTGTGCGGAGAAAGCGCGGGCAATTGGTGACGCAGCGAAGAAGCGGTTTGGTCGAGTCATGCCTGCGGCAACGGCTGAATTCCTTGCGGTTCTCGAATCGCACAAGCAATTGTATGCGAACGTGACCAGCAGTGATTTGCGTAAATGTTTCCTTTCGCTGGTGAATGCTGCAACGGAGATTGATGACAGGGCTTTCGCATCATGGAATGCGTTGGCTGATGAGATCAATTATCTGGAAGCGGATGGACTGACTCACGAGAGACTGTTGGACGCCATCGGTGCGGTAGAGGCGGCTACGGATAGAGATCGCAAGATACTCATCACGCGCCTGCAGGAAGCACGGCGGCTTGTGGGGCTTGAACTGCTGGAGTATGCTCTGAAAATATGTGACGAGTTCACGGCGTTATCCTTTCGTGAATTTGCTTTTGAGATGCAGGCGGAGCTTACCGCGCCGCTATTTAAGCAACCTGTTATTTTGCGCTATGTCGAGGCGTTGCAGCAGCATCTCTCGGCGAATGCTGTCGTGGGTAAGAGTTCGTCGGCCGTGGACGCGTTGAAGAAGGCGGCTTATGAATTGAGCTATGTGGCACCGCCTGCGGATGCTGAGCGCGATGAACGAAACGGCTATGACAAACGTAACCGGGATCAGTTTGCTGTGCCTGATACCGTCTCGGCCGTTGCGCAAGTCTTCACGCAATTAGAGGGCATGAAGAAGAAGGACTCTCTGTTTCACCTTGTGACGAAAGATTACCAGGAAGCTAATGTCTGGGTACAACTCAAGAGTGGTGATAATCGTGACATGGAGGCGGTTGTGCGGGACGTTCGTACATATATGCTTAGTCATCCGCCGCCAGTGGAGCTTAATGTGGGCTGGGCTGGTCTGACTTATTTGAATGTGGTCTGGCAGGATAAGATGGTTAAAGGGATGCTGTCGTCGTTGATCAGTAGTTTTATCGTGGTGCTGGTGATGATGGCGGTTCTCTTCCGTTCGCCTGTATACGGTCTATTGTCCATGATTCCTCTCAGTGTGACGATTGCATTAATCTATGGATTGATCGGACTTGTCGGGAAAGATTACGACATGCCTGTGGCAGTATTATCGGCATTGACGCTGGGACTCAGCGTGGATTTTTCTATCCATTTTTTACAGCGAGCGCGTGAGCTTCAGAAGCAGACGGGATCCTGGCAGGAGGCCAGCAGGCAGATGTTTAAGGAACCGGCCATGGCTATCAGCCGCAATGCGATTACGATCTCGATAGGGTTTACGCCGCTGTTACTGGCGCCGCTGGTTCCGTATCGCACTGTTGGTTTCTTTCTGGCTACCATTATGGCCGTATCCTGGGCTGCAACGTTGTTTATTCTTCCGGCGTTGATCACTGCGTTGGAGCGCTTTCTCTTCCGCAGCATGGACAAGATGCCGGAGGAAGCGCAGTTGAAATAGGCTCACCTTGGGCAGCACGTTTTCGAATAAGTGATAAGGAGAAATGGCATGCGAAAGATGAAATCAGTAAGCTCACCGCGCGGCGGAGAAGTTAGGGTGGGCAGTCCCCTGTCTGCTGTTTGTTTGTGTGTCATACTCATGTTGACGTCTTTTGTTATGGCCCGGGATGTAGCTCTCACGGCTGGCGAGGTAGTCGAGAAAGCAAATCAGGCCGCTTATTATGCAGCTAAAGATGGGCTCGCAGATGTGGCGATGACGATTACGGATGCATCCGGGAACGTACGCAAGCGTGAGTTTCGCGTGTTGCGTTTTACCATGCCGAATGGCAAGGATCAGAAATTTTATGTTTATTTCACGTCTCCTGCCGATGTGCGGCGTATGGCCTACCTGGTGTGGAAAAATGTCGACACCGACGATGATCGCTGGCTCTGGCTCCCGGCTTTAAGCCTGGTCAAGCGGATTGCTCCAGGGGATAAGCGCAGCAGTTTTGTCGGATCTGATTTTGTATACGAAGACGTTTCAGGGCGCGGCATCAACGAGGACAAGCACGAGCTGATAGAGCAGACCGAAGAGAGCTATGTGCTCAAGAGTACACCGCGTAATGAGGCCGCCGTAGAGTTCTCGTACTATTCCATCGTGATCGATGCCAAAACCTTTCTTCCGCGGAAGGCTGAGTACTATGATAAGAATGGAAAGCTTTATCGGCGTGTTGAAGCGAAGAAGGTCGACATCATTGAGGGTCATCCGACAGTCACTGAATCTGTGGCAAGCGATCTCAAGTCCGGTAGTAAAACGGTGAACAAATTCAAAAATATCAAATACGATGTGGGGCTGACCGAAAGAATATTTTCGGAACGTTTCTTAAGGCGTCCGCCGCGCGAAGCTGCACGGTAAGTGGTGTCGCGCATATGGCAGAAGAAAGTGTCACGGATGAATAAAAAGCATACCGTTTTCATTCTTTGCGTTTCTTTATGGGGGATCGCTGTAAGCGATGCATCACTCTGGGACGATGCGGGTGTAGAGTCACATGGGTTCATAGATGTGCGTGGCGGCATGCGCGTGCAAACAGACCCCACTCAGAAGGATCAGAGTTTACAGGAGAGTCGGTTCCAATTCGACTTGTATCGCGGCGGTGACTTGGCGACGTTGAAGCTCCGTGCAGATTTTCTTTACGATGCGATTCTGTCTGAACAGGATGTCGATATTGAGGAAGGGCGGGGCGCGCTCGATCTGCGCGAGGCCTATCTATTGTTTTATCCGATGCAATCCATAGACGTCAAAGTCGGCCGCCAGATCCTGACGTGGGGAACGGGAGATCTATTGTTTATCAATGATATGTTTCCTAAGGATTGGCAGTCGTTTTTTATTGGTCGCGATGAGGAGTATCTGAAGGCACCGTCGGATGCGTTTCTGGTTAGTTTCTTTCCGGAGATTGTCAGTATTGATCTAGCGTACACGCCGCGTTTCGACGCCGACCGTTATATCCGTGGCGAGCGTTTAAGCTACTGGAACCCAATGGCTGGCAGCGTGGTCGGACGTGAGGCGATCGTGGATGCAGACCGGCTTGATGGCTGGTTTGAGGACGATGAAGTGGCAGCACGAGTGTATCGGAATGTTGGGGCGTATGAAGTGGCTCTGTATGGATATGCGGGCTATTGGAAGAGCCCGGCTGGATTTGATCCCATCGCAATGCGTGCAACATTTCCAAGGCTGAATGTGTATGGCGCCAGCATACGTGGGACCGCCATGAATGGGGTCATCAGTGCCGAAGCCGGTTATTATGATTCCCTGGATAATCGGGATGGTGATGATCCGTCAGCCCCCAACAGTCAATCCCGTGTTCTTGTGGGATATGAGCGTGAAGTGGCTCAGGATCTGACGGCAGGCATTCAGTATTATCTGGAGTTCATGTCTGACTATGATGCGTATCTGGCGGGTGTGCAGGACCCATCAACGGCAGCAGATGAAGATCGCCATGTGGTAACCTTGCGGCTGACTCAGTTGCTCATGAATCAGAACCTGATATTATCGCTCTTTGCTTACTGTTCACCTTCGGATCAAGATGCTTACCTTCGTCCGGTGGTGAGCTACAAGATGAGTGATGTACTGCAGGTCACTGCGGGTGGGAATGTGTTTCTCGGGGAAGGTACGCACACCTTCTTTGGTCAATTCCAGGACAATAGCAATATCTACGTGGGCGTGCGGTACAGTTATTGAGCGGTGTTATATGAGGCGACCGCTTCGCTGCAGGTCAGGCGTCTATGAATAGCGTTAACAAGCTTCTTGAAACGGTTAAAGAGCCGGGCCCCGACGATTATGCGGACTCTTGATGCCGGCATCTTTCTTGATGGATTCGATATCGAGTTTCATGATCCAGGAGGGGAGATTTTTCCAGACTTCGTGGAAGTTGAAGCCACCTTCTCTCATCTCGCGGATTGCTTCTTTTTTTGTCCATCTCTGGATGGCGATGCGGTACACGGCGCACATCGTGCCGGTTCGGTCAGCCCCATGTTGACAATGAACCAGGACGGGCGTCTTTTTTTCGTTCGTAACAAGCTGGAGGAAACGAACGATTTCTTTTCGTTCCGGATGCCATGCTTTTACGTAGATATGTTCGTATCCTAGGCCTGTGTTGCCGATTTCGTCTCGATCGGAATGGAACGAGCGCAGGTTTACGATGGTTTCAATTCCCTTCTTCTTTAGATTCTGCATGCCCTGTGCGGTGGGTTGAGCGCTCCGGTAAAGTGAATCGCTTACCTTGTGGAAGTTCGGCACACCCTCCAGCTTGAGCGGGGTAGCCCATGTTGCGGGTCGTTTGGTGCCTGGCTCGCCAGCGAGAACAGCGGTCACCGGCAACAGGAGAATAGCAATAGTGAATTGTCGTATCATAGTCTGTCGTACAGGTGTTTATTAACGTTCACTTCACGATAACGCGCTGTGACTGCATCGGCAAGGATGATGTCCTGATGCAGTGCGGAACAAAGCGTGGATGATCGGTGCAGTTGTGGACTTTTAGCGTGAATTCGGAGGGGAAAGCATGGTATATGTTCCTCTGTGAAGACTCATCGAAAACATCGTGTGTTGATGATGGCTCCGCAGCCTTTTTTTAAGTGGCATGGCTCACCCATTCGTGTGGCCTACAATGTCCAGGCTTTGAGTGAGTTGGGTTATGAAGTCGACCTGCTGGTTATGCCTTTTGGTGAGGACCGCACCATTCATGATGTTCGCATCGTTCGCGCACCGAATTTTCTGCGTCTGAAAGATTTGCGTGTGGGCCCGTCGGCCGAGAAGACCATTTTAGATATCGGGTTGTATTGGAAAGCGCGGCGAATGGCAAAGAAGATTCATTATGACGTGGTGCATGGTATTGAAGAAGCGGGTGTGTTGGGGATGGGCATTGCCCGGGTCGCCGGTGCGAAGCTGGTGTACGAGAGGCATGCTGATCCCGCCTCGCATCGCAAGGGAGGTATGCGGGGTGTTATCATGGGGGTGTATGCGCGGGTAGAACGGTTTGCTACGCGACGGGCGGATGCTGTAATCGCCACTGGCGAAGGCCTTGCCCGACAAGCTAGCGAACTGCGAGGGACTGATCATGTGCATCATATTTTTGATATCCCATCTTCCCGTGTGGAGCCGGATCAAGACCAGGCGACAATGATCAGGCGACGTCTGCAAAAGACGCCAGACGAACGACTGGTGATGTATGTTGGTTCTTTTGCCCCTTATCAAGGCGTGGATTTGATTTTTGATTCAATAGCGCCCGTGTGCCGTTGTTGTGCCAGGACGCGTTTTGTGATTGTGGGCGCCGATGAAGAGGACGTACATGCAAGAATAGAGCATCTGGAAGATCTGGGATATGCGGATAGGGTAACGTTTGCAGATAAGATGTCACCGGAGCAGTTGCCTCATTTTCTGGCTGCCGCAGATGTCCTGTTGTCGCCTCGTCTTGCCGGAATTAACGCGCCGCTCAAGCTTCTCGACTATATGAAGGCAGCTCGAGCTATTGTGGCGACGGATACAGAAGCCAACCGCTTGCTTTTGGATGAGGATGTAGCCGAGCTTCGGCCCGTTACAACAAAAGATTTTACTGCCGGTATTATTGCGGTATTAAAGGATGATGAACGCCGTATGCACTTGGCATTGCAGGGACGCAAACGGATTGATGCCTTGTACAATTTTGAGGAATATAAGAGACGATTGGGTGAATGCTACGCAGGTCTCATTGACGAACAGGGAAACGATGACGGTTATTGCTGATACGCATGTTCACGTGTATTCGTGTTATGATGTGGCTCGTCTTCTTGATGGGCTCCAGGCTCGTCTGTCTGCTTTGGTGCCTGGTGCAGTACAGGTAGCTTTTCTGACAGAAGGCAAAGGGGTGCAGGCATTTGACGATCTCAGGGGACGGTTGGGTGCATGGACGATTGGGCCATCAGTAGAGTCAGGTTGTCATGTGGCGACACGCGAAGACGGGGCGGCGGTCTACATCGTGTCGGGGCGGCAGATTGTGACGCGCGAACGCATTGAGATTCTAGCGCTTGCCACATCAGAAATCATTGCTGATGGGCAGACCGCAAGTGACACCGTTAAATCCGTGTTGGCTGCCAATGGAGTGCCGGTTGTGGGGTGGGCGCCCGGGAAGTGGTTCTTTGGTCGTGGCAAGGTTGTGGCATCACTCATCGCATTGTACGGTCCGGGGCAACTCGCGCTTGGGGATACAACCCTGCGTGCAACTTGTTGGCCGGAACCGCTTCTGATGCGTGCGGCCCGACGTCGTGGGTATACGGTTTTGGCTGGATCTGATCCGTTGCCGTTTGCTGGCGAGGAGGTGAGGGCGGGTACATATGCGACCGTACTGGAGGGGGCTTTTGACAAGCAGAGGCCGCTGACGTCTTTGCGTGAATTGCTGCAAAGCGGATCGGCGCATACGCTAGGTCGTCGTAGCGGCCCTGTCCTGATGTTGCAGCGGCTGAGAGAAAACGCAAAGGCGTGACTCAGGTCGTTTTAGCCCCATCGTCTTTTTTTGCTTCGTCCTGAGGTTGACTCGCTTTGGTCTTTTTTGTGATTTGTTGTTCCCAGAGTTTGGCGTATTTGACGAATACGGCAAATCCTGTTGTGATGGCCACGATAAAGCCTGGCAGGCCATCAAGAAATCCACCTTTGAGGATGTAACCACGAAACACCCGGAAGCCTGGGCGAAAAAGTAGATCTGAAATATGAAATTGTCGTCCGTTCTGATAGTGCCCAACAGCCGTGATGCTTGAAAAGCGATCCATGGTGATGACCTGGTCTGAAATGTTCTCATACGTGTAGTGGAACATGCAGTTTTTCAATCGTTTGACCGCGCCATCCACGATAATTCGGTCGTGAGGTTCAGAACCGCCGCACTGACCTTTTTCTTTTCGGAAAAGGCGTAGTTTTACATCGGGATACCAGTCGCCATGTCGAATCCAGCGGCCGAGAAAATGTACCATTCGCGGGAATTCGTAACCGGCAATGTCTTTACAGCGGCCGGAATTAAATTCTTCGAGGATTTCGTCCCGCAAGGCAGGAGACACTTCTTCATCGGCATCGAGAAACAGGACCCATTCTTCGCGTGCGATGTCCTTTGCGAGATTCTTTTGGCCGATATATCCGAGCCAGCGATGTTCGTAAACGCGGTCAGTGTATTCACGGCAGATTTCGACAGTGCGATCGGTGCTGAAGCTATCGACGACCACAATTTCGTCGCACCACCGGATGCTTTCCAGGCAACGTCGAATGTTCCTCTCTTCATTTCCGGCGGTAACGCAGGCTGAAATCCGTGCTCTCATAATATCTTATCCATTGAGCTATCTTAAAGTATCTATGTCGTGACGAACGGCAAGTGCCAATCACGCTATACTGTTGCATAGATGCGATGGCCTTATCTAGCTATCTTTCTTCGTTCAGCAGGATTTGTTCACCGTTCGTATGAAATAGGATTTTCTTTGTAATCCTGGCCTCATGAATTGTGGTTTGCTTTGCTGCCTGCGGTGCCTTCTGTGCGCCGTGTATATGTGGTTGCTTTGAGTCAGGTGATCACCTACCCTCGCTAAGATATGCGTGTCAATGTTTCGCGGTTAAATCAAATGGACTTTTCAGGGAACGAATGAAGAAGCGATGGGTGCCATATGTTAAGTTGATGTGTGGGATTGCGCTTTTGGCGTTTTTGATCTCACGTGTCTCATGGGGGTCGCTTCTTGCTGCCATGCGGGAGGTGCGTCCCGGGTATGTCGTTCTGTCGTTCTGTCTTTCTTTTATCATGGTTTCGATGAGTTGCCTCAAGTGGATGATGATCATTCGTTATGAGGGATATCGGGTCAGGTTTCGCGAACTGTTGAAAATGTATTTTGTCGGCTATTTCTTTACAAACGTACTGCCGTCCAATGTCGGAGGTGATGTCGCGCGTTCATGCATGCTGGGCAAGCGTATTGATAGTCAAAGTCGGGCGGCGGTTAGCGTTTTTCTTGAACGAGTCTCCGGGGTGGTGGTTTTGTTGCTGCTCGTGATTCTTGCCCCCCTCTTTCAATGGCATTTGTATAGGAGTTTGCGTATACAGGTGGCCGTTGCGGGAGCTGTTTTTCTGTTGGCATGCCTTGCGGCTTCAGCATTTTTAAAAATATTCCGATCTGCGGGAACATGGGCCAGGGGCGGGGAGTGTGACAGAAGGGAAGAAGGGGGCGCAACTGAGGCGATGGACGGCGAGCATAAGTCCTCCTCTCTTGTCGTGCGGTTTCAACGCATTGTGTTCACAAAGATGAGCATTTTTCATGAGCGGCTCTTGGTTTCCATGAGCGGCTTGTCAACAAAAGCCGTTTGGTTGATATTGTTTCTTTCCTGTGCTTTTTATTTCTTAACCTTTGTCAATGTGATGGTGGCCTTTGCGGCTTTTGATGTTCAGCCGGATGGTGCTGCATGTTTTGCAGTACTTCCTGCGGCAATGTTTTTGGGGATGATTCCGCTTTTGCCGGGTGGTTTTGGCTTTGCGGAGGGTGTGTATGTCTATTACTTTTCTCTCGTCGGTGTGTCTGCGCCTGCAGCTTTGTTGATGGGGCTGTTGCTGCGCGTTAAGATTTTGGTTCTGGGGTTTATCGGGTGTGGCTGTTTTATTTGGAACAGGGAGGCATGCAATCATGACGAATGCTGAGCAAGAGAGTACCCCGCTTGATGTCGTTTCTCGAGCTGCATCCAGCAGCCGGTTCCGGCAATACGGGAACTTGTTTGCGGGGAGTTCATCCATGTTGACGGTTTTTCGGTATGAGCTGATCACGTCTATGCTGGCAGGTTGGCCTGGTATTGTCGGCCTTGCATTGCGCCGCATGTTTTATCGTTTTATTTTTGAGCGTGTCGGGCGGAATGTGACCATTGGGTCTCATGTTTCGATCCGTGGTGCTCGTCGACTGGGGTTGGGTGATAACGTTGTGATTGATGATCGCTGTGTATTATCGGCCATGCGGGATGAGGGGCATATTCAAATCGGGAATAACGTTTTTGCAGGCTGCAACACCATTATTCGAACTCGCGGCCGCGCCCTGACTGTAGGGGACGGCACACGTATTGGCTCGAACTGCATTGTGGCGACAGACAGTGAATTAACGCTTGGTCATGATGTTCTTATCGGTGCCTACGCATATTTATGTGGAGGGGGATCTCATAATTTTGACAGGAAGGATGTCCCGATCTTAAACCAGGGCTGCACAGAACGCGGTGGTATAGTGGTTGGGAATGGCGCATGGATCGGCGCGCATACTACGGTCCTGGATGGGGTGAACATCGGAGAGGGTGCTATTGTGGGCGCGAATTCACTTGTGAAGACGGATCTGCCGCCGTACAGCGTGTCGTATGGTTCCCCTGCTCGCGTTGCACGGTCTCGCTGACAAATTATTGCTGGTATTGTTTTCCGTCGCTATTGCTGGTTGGAACTACGGTGTTGCGCACGCCTTTTGTATTTTCGTTTCTTCAAGAAAAGCCGCAGTGTAATCAGGGGAATGGCTGCGCGCGATGTGAGTGTTTTAAGTAGCGTGTAGCGAAATGTCGGTGACTCGGCCAGGTTCAGGACGCTGGTGACGAGGCGTTCGTTAACGCGTTCCATGAACGTGACAGGGGGGCATGTTCGATCATATTCGGGTGTGATGGTGCCTGCGCTTTTCAATCGTGCCACCCGGATAGCTGCGGTGATCCCTTTGCGTTTTGTCTGCATCCGATGGGTTCGATGACTGGGATCTTTTGAGACATCCAGCAACTCCAGTCGGTTACGTGCTGCGGCATCCCGCACCACCTGTTCTCCAATGGCGGTGCGCGTCAGAATGCGCGAACTTTTGCGATATTTGTATTCGCCCTGTTCATCTTTTGTCCACGCATCACTGATGGAAACATCCGAGAATTCTGAAGAGCCATCGATGCAGGTCTGGCATCGTTTTGGAAGGTAAAGGCCTATGACGTAGTTGTACGCGCCGTCTTTGTAATTACTGTAGTGAAGTTTTCTGGTTGAGCCATCCTTGAGTATGGCCCGTATGCTTCCAGGCCACTCTCCTCCACGGAACTGGAAGTCGCCGATGCTTTGCGGATCGATCTTCTTGGTTCTAAGCATATCCGGAACGATGTCCGGTTCAAGCGCCCCGCCGCAGAAGAGTCCGACAATCAGATGTATTTTTTCTCGGACCCAGGGGATGGTTTCAGCGGCTTTGCGAATACCATGTATCTGGCAAGGCAGGGCGGCCAACGCAAATTTACCGGGGCGTGACTGGAGTTCCTGTAAAATAGCATTCAGTGGAATGACGAGATATTTTGATCCTTGTGATGCCTTGAGTTCTTCTCGGGTTGTGGCCACGAACGGGATACCCCGCCATGGTTTGTTGGGATCCATTTTGGTTACGAGGCAACCATCCACAATTTCCTGCTCAAGCAGGTCGTCAAGAATGGTGGTTGCAATCCCGCCGCCGGAGCCCCCTTCTCGAAGTGTATCATCGGTGGAGTGTGCAATGAGCGTGGAATGCACGTGTCCGTCAAATCCGCAGTCCGGGTCCGCGTTCGGGAAGCATGTCTGTGTAAGCGCTTCGAAGTGGACGCTTTTTCCCGGGCAGACTTGTCCGCACTTTCCGCAACGGGTGCATTTCTCCGGAGCCAGAACTGGAAATCCTGCCTCGTTCAGGCTGAGTGCATCTGTGGGGCAAATCCCCACGCATGTGCCGGTTCGGGCGCACAAGTCGTGATCGGTGAATGCCGCTCCGAGCTGTGTCGGTGAGATGTCGTGATAATCAGAGTGCATAATATGGATAAAGAGCCAGGTTCTGTCGCGTCTGTCTAAAGCCAGTGGTTTTCTTGATACCAACCGATGATTTCGGCGAGTTCTTTTTCAAATGTTTGTGCCGGCACAAATCCCAGGTCTCTATGGGCTTTGCTGCTGTCAAAATGTCGACTCTTGGTATAGAAGTCAACGCGTCTGCGGTAGATGGGTGGTTGGATGTGCAGAGGTGTGCAGATGGCTTCACAGATGTCGCCCAACCATTGCATGGGTTTGACTGGCAAGTGAAGCCAGGGGGGGCGCACACCGAGGAGCTCGGCAACCTGGTTTGCCATGTATTGCAGCGGCACGGCCTTTTCTCCGGAGATAATGTACAGCTCGGCATTGATGTCAGTCTTGTTCATTGCCAGGTAGAAAGCCTGCACCAGGTCGCGCACATCGATAAAATGAACTGAGCATTGGCCTTTGCCCACGTAAAAGAAGATTTTCTTTTTAATCATCCTGAATAGCTTGAGGGTGCGGGTGTCGCCGGGGCCGTAGATCATGGCGGGTCTGATCACTGCGCCACGCATCTTTCCGGATGCGAAGTATTGCATGGCGAGTTCCTCGCCTTCGAGTTTGGTGCGCTGATAAATGTCGCCCGGGTTATAGGGTGTTTCTTCTGTGCCGGGAGGGTTGGCGATATGTCCGAGAACGCCGACCGTGGAACAATGAATGATTCTTTCAATACCTGCATCGATGGCGGCATCAAACAGTCTTCTCACCCCATCCTTGTTGATGTCGTAAAAGGTCTGGTCAGGCAAGCCCGCCTGCCTGAAAATACTGGCAATATGATAGATTGAACCTATCCCTTGTACGGCCTTACGAAGGCTCTGTTCGTCACCCAGGTCGGCCACGACAATCTCCGCTCCCATGGCTTCCAGAGGCGCAGCTTTGGCTTTATCTCGCACCATTGCGCGAACGGGCAAATCTTTGCTTCGAAGAAGTCTAACCATGTGTTCGCCAACGAAGCCGGAGGCGCCAGTCACAAGAATGGGCTTATCGTTCATAGTGTGTCAGGTGTTGTGATTTTTGTTGTATCCGAAGCACTTTGGGTTGCATCGTCGATGCTTTCGATCCGTATCTGTTTGATTCTGATTTCAGCTTCGCGACTGTACTGGAGTCCAAACCGGACGGGAAGATTATTATCTGCATCAACAGCAAATGTTGCCTTTTCTCCGGCGCGCACATGACCCAGAAGCTGAGAAGGTTTGAGAGCCACATGCATCCAGAGTTCACCAAGTTGTGTTCCGGCAGGAGCCTCGGACAGGAACACCATCGTGAGCTGGTAGTGTCCTTGTTCCAGGGGGAGGTGTGGCCCGTAGAAGATTTCATCGGCGGGCTCGTAATTTGGCCGTAAAACAACAGTGTTATCATCAAGATCCGTGTACCCGGCATGAAAGAAGCAACTGGCGGGAATTTCCAGAGGAGTGTTGTGCGTGGGTGTATGCCATTGGCCTCCTGCCAGGATCAGGCTGTCGATCGTGACAGAGCCCTTCTCGGCCTGGCACGATACGGCAGGACGATCGTATTGCTCATGAGCCTTGAAGGGAATAGTGACCCATTGCCAGTCTTGTGAATGAATTTCGACCTGCTGCGATGCGTTGGTCGCGGTGCCTACTAAAATATCCGCGCGCAGTGTTCCTTCACCTTTTGCACGGATCATCCATCGCAGGGATGGGACGTAGGCAAAAAGTGGTGCTCGTGGTGAATGTTTGGTGATCAGTTTTCCGCGCGCCTTGCTCAGGATCACGCTTTTGCCGTTACCGGCGGTGCTGTCGTCAACCGTACGTGCATTTTCATCGGCGCATCGGGAGGCCTGCCATCGTCGTGTCGGGAAAGAATAGTTCCAGTTTTCCACTGCTTGTGGAGTGTTTTCGCGATGCGCTACGATCTTGAACGTCCAGATCTCTGAGGATTGCTTAAGCAGTTCAAGCCGCGGATGATTCAGAAATTGCTTGAGCGTAAAACATACAGGGAAAGGGCTTACTTTCTCCGGGAAGGCATTTTCGTGAAGAATGATATGGTGTATGCCGCGGCTCTGCAGCCAGGAGATCTGGTCATCGCGAAGGAATCCCTTGTTGATGCTTTCGAGGCGCATAAACACGTTTTCGATGTAGCCGCCAGGGGATACGGGGCTGTATCCATTGATCATCCGCACGCGTGACTGTAGTGCGTAATGCTGATAGACGGATGAGTTTGCGCTGTCGCCCGGCCATAGCGGGATCACAAGTGCTCTTGAGATGCTTTCTTTTGAATGCGCTGATTCTGTCACGGCGGCATAGGCAGGTTGTTCGCCATCCAGGAGGCAGATGGTTGCTGTGATTTGAGCTTTCAGGGTTATGGCAATCGCCAGGGCGATAGCCCATACGCCTGCATGCCATATGAAAGCTCTTTTTCGGGAAAAGATTGAAGTGAGAATACCCGCAGCAATTATGGATGTAAGCGTGGGCAACAGGCAGAATATTTTTGCGGGCTGGCGTATCATGGAGTAGGGGGGGATCAGCGTTCTGCACAGCTTAAATAGTTTACCATTTGCAGGGCCGTTTGAACCCAGGGCCAGAATGATGCACATTGCGCACCCTGCGACGAGAAGAGCCGTAGCCAGTACAATGTGCCGGTCCTTGAACCTGTTGCGCCAGGAGAGATAGACCATGAGCAGTGTTCCTGCGCAAAGTGTTCCGATCAGAAGACCGCCAAGGTAGAGGGTGCGGCTTATGCCTTCTGCTGATGAGGAAACCAGGCCATTTGCCGTTGGAGAGAAAAGCATAAAACTTGTGTGTGCTTTTCCTGCGTAGGATCCTGCGCTGAGAACGAATATATCGCGCACGACCATGTATGCTGCAGTTAAAGCGGCAAAACCAACAAAGGGGAGTAATGCGTAAATTAAGCGCTTGTAGCATTTCCAGTCACGGAAGTTAAACGAGTGTCCCTGAATGAGCGCAATCAGGCACCAGGCCGGGGAGGAAATGGCACCGAAA
>JADHWI010000001.1 GCA_016783565.1 Kiritimatiellia bacterium | reverse complement strand
CAGCAGCAACCGCGGCGACTGATAAGAATTTGCTTTCAGGCTTATCACTCACTGTGCCCTCAATTAACAATTAAACTTGTTTGATGTACAGATACTAGCCACACAGTGGGCAGATTTCAATGCTGAAATGGACGGTTACCAGCGGAGATAGTGATTGTAATCTAGAATTGCTTTGAAATGCCGACCTCAAGGCCATTTGCAGGCGCAGCCCATCCGTTATCCTGCGACGGCCTCGTCATAATAAGAGTAGCCATCAAAGAATGGCTCAAGTGTATATTCATGCATAACCGTCTTGGGTGGAGCACGTGCGGGGATCGCTTCCTGCGGCCAGAGGTCGAGATGGCGCAGTATCTTCTCAATAACCTCATTATCATCAATCAGTGCGATGAGCTTCATTTCTGAGCCGCACCTTGGACAGTCAAACGGATCGACCTCCCACACCTGCTTTATAAGCTCCCGCCACTTTTTAGAGGGCAGTCGCCTGGGCTGGTAGTCTGAGACGTTAATTACCTGAATGCCTGCGGGGGTATCATGTTCAGCAACCTCCGCTTGCTTTTTTGCACGCTCGCCTCTTGCTCTATTGCTGTACCAACCATAGTACCTCACCATTTGAAACCCTTTCTCGGGTATATGCTGTGTGATGGCGGCTATAAAGCCCTCGGCTGATAAAAAGGGTTGTATTTGTAAAGGAAAGGTGTGTAAAAAGGGTTGTATTTGTAAATCAATATAGTAATGTTAGTTTATATTTCAGTAGCATCCCATGGAATGGAGGAGTGATGGAGAGTTGGTGTAATGGGGGTAGGTCCTTTGGGCCATTGGAGATAGAGGCAAACCATCAAATGCATTCTGTCGCATCGAGTCAAGCGACTTGCGTAAGTCTCTGCAATCCAACACTCCAATACTCCCGCACTCCAACACTGGCGTCCCTATGGGATGCCAGTGTTTATATTTTAAGGAGGGATTGATTATGAAACGTTTGGTAGAAGAGAAATTACTCAATTGGAAAGCATCTTCACGGAGAAAACCTTTAATTATTCGTGGCGCGCGGCAGGTAGGCAAATCCTGGCTGGTCGAAAATACATTGGCTGGAGAATTTGAGAACCTAGTCAAAGTTGATCTCGAAAAAGAGCAATCGTTAAGGCGTTTGTTCGAAGGGGATATAAACCCGCAAAGTATAGTTCGTGAACTTGAAGTTCAAAAAGGACGGATAATACCGGGGAAAACGCTGTTGTTTATAGATGAAATACAGCAAACTCCCCGAGCGATAATGGCTTTACGCTATTTTTATGAACAGATGCCTGATTTACATGTAGTTGCCGCTGGCTCTCTCTTGGAGTTTGCCTTTGGATCCATATCTGTACCTGTCGGGAGAGTTCAGTATCTTCACCTGCATCCAATGACATTCTATGAGTATCTGCTGGCTCTGGGTAAGGATGTTATGGCTGAGGAACTATTAAAACCACCAAAGGTAGTATCAACGTTAAGCAGTGATGCGATTTTATCAGAGTTAAGGAATTTCTTTTTTGTAGGGGGAATGCCGGAGTGTATATCTGTCTACAAAGACAGCAATTCATTTAATGAGGTTTTCCAAGTTCAGGGCGAAATACTGGAGTCGTATCGTCAGGATTTTGCAAAATACAAACCGTCAGTCGATATTTCATGTTTGGATGCGGTTTTGCGTAAAGCAACTTTGGGCGTTGGAGAACAGGTGAACTACGCAAGTTTGTGTCGTGATTTTTCAGGGGTCACCAACCGCAAAGCCTATTATCAGCTTGTAAAAGCGAGAGTGCTTCATAAAGTGCCATCCAGTAATCCTTCTGGTCTTCCTCTTGCGGCCAATCTGAATGGAAAGAAGTTTAAGACATGCATGCTGGATATTGGTTTGATGCAACGTCTTTGCGAAGTGAACAAAAAAACCGAGATGGCAGTTAGTGACCTTCTGGCTATTTATAGGGGAAAGCTTGCGGAGCAATTTGTTGCTCAGGAGCTTATTGCCTGGCATGGCCGCGAACTCTATTATTGGTCCCGTGAACAAAAAAGTTCAAACGCTGAGGTTGATTATCTGGCAGTTAAAGATGGCCTGATATACCCTGTTGAGGTCAAATCCGGAGCAGCGGGAAAATTGAGAAGTCTACACTTGCTATTGAAAAATTATCCTGCTTGCCCTCAAGGGATGGTTCTGCAGAGCGGTCCCTACAGAGAGTTGCCTGAACAGAAGCTGTTTTTTCTTCCCTTATATGCAACTTCACAGTTGGGGGACCAGTCAGGATTAACGGTTGGTACTGACTGAAGAAACAGTAAACCGTAAAGAAATTCATCCGCTCCTATAGCGCGGTAAGCCACACGTGATTTCATTGGGCTGAACGTCCGAACAAGCGATAATGTTCTGCCCTATCTGATCATTATCACCGTTACTGAAGGCAGTCCGTCGTCGATGGTGGTGTTGGTGAGTATGTCGAGGCGATAGCCGTCATAGCTGCCGCCGCGACTAGCTTCGCCCAGTTGATCCCCGGCACGGTGGTGGACGCCAAGCACGCTACCGCAGAGGGCGCAGTTCCCTGCCTTTGGAATAGATCAGCCTATTTCTTCCAGACTTTCTTTGAGCATTCGTTTGATTGCCGATTTGCCTGCTGTAGTTTTGAAGTATTTTTCTCGGCGGCCTACCAGAGTCGCTTTGCTGCAAATGCTCGTCCTGATCCGCTTTTCAGATATTGCTCGAACTCTTTGGCCTGTTTCTTATCTGCAAACGCATGATAGGTGACAAGTTTCCATGGACGATACTTGGCTGTATGGATTGATTTTCCGTTGTTGTGGTCTTTGAAGCGAGTATTAACGTCCTCGCTAAATCCCACATATTTCTGGTCAGGGAACTTGATACTTCTGAGGAGGTAAACGTAGTAGAGTTTGTCGTTCATGCGTGTAAAAGCCCTCCTACGCGGGCCTCCTTCGCTAAAGCTTCGGCGCCCTTTGCTTCGGCGGGCAGCCTTCGTCAATTCTCCAGCTGGCCAAAGCCCTCTTTCGCTAAAGCTACAGCGGGCCACAGCCAGCCGAAGCCTTTTAACCGACATAGCCTTGGCGACGTCGGTTGGCGAAGGCTGGCACCCCCAAGGGGAGTCGAACCCCTCTTTCCGGGATGAGAACCCGATGTCCTAGCCGATAGACGATGGGGGCCAATCTCGATAACGGGCGCGAATATATCGGCTCTTTGTACGTTTTGTCAACTGTTGGATGGGATAACTTTTATCCGCACAGGTCGCCCTGGCGGACTTTGGTGGCTCGCATTTGTTTTTCGAGATAGCTGAGGAACTGGGTTTTGACCATGTGCCAGCGTGGGGCGATGAGCTCTTGTTTCGGGGTGTCGGTGTTGACGCGTAGAATGCCGATGTCGGGACGCAGTCGGCGCAGGGTGTCAATCAGCACTTCGGCGTAGTCGTGCTCGTCGTAGACGGGGAAGGGCGTGGCGGCGTATTCAGTCGCCATTTGTGTGCCGCGAATGATGTGCAGGTTGTGGATCTTGATCGCTTGAATGGGGAGGGCTGAAAGTTGCGATGCGGTCTGGCTGAAGTGCTCGGGCTCTTCTCCCGGCAGACCAATAATGATGTGTGGCGCTATGGTGATGCCCATGTTGTTGAGCTGCGTAATGGCCTGAACGGAGTCTGCCCATGTGTGACCCCGGTTGATGCGTTGCAGTGTGGTGTTGTGCGATGTCTGCACGCCCAGCTCAACCCATAGGTCGATGCGTTCGCGTAGCTCGGCAAATAGATCCAGGGTAGGGCGGTCTATGCAGTCGGGGCGGGTGGCGATGGTCAGCGCATCAAAGTGGTGCGCTGAGAGAATTTCTTCGTAGCAGGCCTTTTGTTGATCGGCGGGTGCAAAGGTTCCGGTAAAGGTTTGAACATAGGCCATGAATTTGACTGAGCCGTAGCGCTGACGAACGAAGGTGACTCCTTCGCGAACCTGGTCGGCAATGCGTGCGGATTTGTTGAAGACGGCGCGCGATCCATCAGGGGGACAGAAGGTGCAGCCGCCGGCCCCGTTTTCGTCACGGTTGGGGCAACCGAATCCGAGATCGATGGCAACGCGGTAGATGGGAGCGCCGTAGCGGTCCTGCATGAAGCGACGCCCGTTGTAGAAGGGGTGTGGATCTGTATGCATGTCAGCGCCTGCTGAATTCGCAGCCGCAGTAGTCCTGACGGTACAGGCCCATGGCAGTGCTTTTTTCGATGCTCTTTTTAAAACCGTCGCGTTTCTTGAAGTCCGCCTCAAGAAAGGGGCCCAGTTCGCGTCCGAGCTGAAAGATTGTCTGGCTGCGTTTGTGCGGGCTGATGGTGAGCGTGGTGGTGAACAGGTCGAAGTGGTTGTCGCGTGCGTAGGTTGCCGCGCGGGACAGGTTGTAGTGGAAGCAAACTTTGCAGCGTTCGCCCTTTTCGGGTTCGAGCTCCAGTCCGCGAATAGCCTCAAGCCAGGAGGCGTGATCGTACGTATCTTCCACGAGCGGTATGTCACAGGTTTCTGCCACGCGCTGTGCTTCCGCCAGGCGCTTGTGGTATTCCTCCTCGGGGGCAATATTGGAGTTGGAGAAGAAGCCGGTGACGTCGTAGGTTGCTTTCATTTCTTCTATGGCGTGAGTGGCGCAGGGCGCGCAACAGATGTGCAGGAGGAGTTGTTTCTTTTGCATGGAGGAGATTGAAACATAGAGAGGGTGGGGGGGGCAATTGAATTGAGTGGCTCGGCAGGAGCCTCGCCCTCCATTGTGTGTGCGGTTAAATCTTTTTCCGTGACTTTTTTGGTGGCATTTGTGAGAAGGGGAGTGTCTGAGTTGGAGGTGATGCATGATAGAACAGGGCAAACGCTATGTTGTGATGGGATTGTTGGATGCCGATTCGTTGGCGTATACGATTGGCAGCACGATTCGTGAGTTGGGCGGCGATGTGATTTTTACGGTTCAGAACGAGGTGTTTAAACGACGTTTCCTGGACTCGAGTAAGGGGCTTTCGGCTGAAGAGCAGGCGAAGTTGGAATTTCGATTCTGTGATATCACCAAAGACGAAGAGGTCAAGGCGTTGTTCGATGATGTCGGTCCTGTTGCCGGTGTGGTGCATTCGATTGCGTTTGCGAATCCACGTACTTGTCTTGGAGACGAGTTTCACACTGACGCGGTGGAGGATATCAAGCTCTCGCATCATATCAGTTGTGTCTCGTTAGCGACCGTGGCACGGTATGCGGTGCCGGTTATGCCGGATGGTGGAGCTCTTGTATCGTTGTCTTTCGATACGCAGCATGTTTATCCGCACTATAACTGGATGGGCGTGCAGAAGGCGGCTCTCGAAGCGTTGGTGAGGGCGTTGGCGCGTCGTCACGGGCGGGATGGCGTGCGCTGCAATGCTGTATCGGCGGGACCCCTCTCGACCAAAGCGTCCAGTAAGATTCCAGGGTTTGGTCAGTTGACTAAATGGTGGCATGAATCGAGTCCGCTTCCGTGGGATACGCGTGAGGACAAGCAGGCGGTGGCGGATGCGGTGGTGTTTCTGTTGGGTCCTCGTTCTGCGAAGATCACGGGGCAGGTACTGGTTGTGGATGGTGGTGCTGGCATTGCCGGGGGATCGTTGCTTGATTTTGAACGACGAGATGGGTAGAGGGGGGGGAGAATTGGGGATTGCGGATTGGGGAATTGGGGTTGGGGAGAATTTGGGATTGCGGATTTGGGGATGGGGAGAATTTTGGGATTGGAGATTAGGGAGTTATGACGCTATTTCGACCATGTATTGATTTGCATAAGGGCAAGGTGAAGCAGATTGTCGGCGGATCCTTGACGAATGATGAGCAGGGCTTGCAGGTTAATTTTGAGTCGGATCGCACGTCCGATTACTATGCTGAGCTGTATCGTCGCGACGGGCTGCAGGGTGGGCATGTGATTAAGCTGGGTCTGGGTAATGATGAGGCTGCCATGGCTGCGTTGCGTGCGTATCCGGGGGGATTGCAGCTTGGGGGTGGGGTGACGGGGGAGAATGCTGCCGGGTACCTTGAAGCTGGTGCGAGTCATGTCATCGTGACGTCGGCTTTGTTTGATGCGGGTCGCTTCCGGGAGGATCGGCTGGATGCACTGGTTCGCTGTGTGGGAGCCGAACGGCTGGTTATTGATTTGAGTTGTCGTCGTACGGAGCAGGGGTGGACGGTGGCCATGGATCGCTGGCAGACCTTGACGGATCTGGATGTGACGCACGAAACGTTGGATGGCCTGGCACAATCCTGTGCAGAGTTCCTGGTGCATGCCGCCGATGTGGAGGGGCAATGTGCCGGGATTGACGAGGATCTGGTTCGTCATCTGGGCGCATGGGGGAAGAAGCCGGTAACGTATGCAGGCGGTGTGAACTCTATCGATGATTTGGCCCTTGTGGAGCGTTTGAGCGGCGGTTGTGTGGATGTGACGGTGGGGAGTGCCCTGGATCTGTTTGGCGGCACGCAGATTCGTTATGCGGATTGTGTGGCGTTTAACGCGCATTATTGCTGATCAGGCGTGCGACTTCCGGCCCCCTGCGCCCCTGTCGCTCAAGGAGCGACTACTACAGGAATGGCCCCCTGTGCCCCTGTCGCTCACCAGCCTGCTCCCTTCCCGAGGGCTGGCAGGCGGAGCGATACTATTACAGGAATGCAACTTCTGTAGCAACTGTACTGCCTGTCACGGCCTGCTATGCGGCATCTTCTTCGGCTACTGCGGTGGATGCTGTGTGTAGTTTGGTTGGGATCTGTTTGAGACGCACTAGATTGTCCGGCATCGGAGGCATCCTGGGGATTGTGGTTTCGACAGGTTGCAGGATGCCTGTCACGCTGGCGCGTTTGTGTTCCATGCGTTCACGCAGTTTGGCAAGACCCTGGGCGCAAACCTGCCGACATCGTTCCTTGGAGACACCGTGTTCGCGCGAGAGCTGAGCGTAGGTGCAGGGAGATTCGGATAGAAATGTGGCCCGCAGCATGGCTTGTGTGCGTTCGGGGAGGTATGCCAGTTCGCTGTCCAGGAAATCATACAAATCGTGACCTTCAACTTCGTCGAGTGGGGTTGAGGCCTGCTCGTCAGCGATGAAATCGCTCCAGGTGCCGTTATCCTCGTTGGCTGTCAGATCTTCCAGCAGGCAGGTGCCTGTTTCCTGGCTTTGCTTCAGCATCTGGAGTTTGGCGTTTCCGACTTCGAGATTGCGCTGCAGTACGCTGTCGCTCAGCTCTTCGCCGTAGGTTTCCTCAAGCTCGCGCATGCGGGTCCAGTAGCGGAAATGATGTTCGGGAATGTGGATGAACCGCGACAGCTTGATTGCGCGTCGCATGGCGTTCTTGATGCTCTTGCAGGCATATGTGCTAAAGCGGGCATGGTTTGAAGTGATGCTGGTGCTTGTGCAGTTTGCATTGTAATTGCGTGCAGCCCTGACGAGTCCAATATTGCCTTCGGAGATAAGGTCCATGTGTGTCAGGCGTGCGCCGGGAGAATCGAGAAATTTGAGAAATTCCTTCATGCAGTGAACGACGAGAAGAAGGTTTGCTTCCACGAGTTCGTTGACGGCTGCATCTGCTGCGTCTTCATCATTGCCGTGGCGGATGATGGCAGAGAGTTCGGCTTCCCGTTCCGAGGTGATTCTGGGATAGCGGACAATGTCCTGCATGTAGTTATCGTAGAGTACATCTGTTGTTACTGTGCTCATGCGTATCCCTCAGATTGTGATTGAAATATTTGCTGGCCGGATTGACTACAGCTCAGCGCTGCGGTCTATATACGCTGGAAGCGTGCCAACCTCCTTATGGATGCGTTATTTTCTGTAATATGTTGCAAGAGAAGTGGTTGCGAGTTCTATTTTTTTGGGTTTGATTTGGGTTTCTCTGGGGTGGTGCGTTCTGTAGGACGCACCACTTGCAGGGTTTGCATACGGAAGAATGCAGTCTGGTTGAAATTATGTTATGAATATTTTGCAGCAGGGAGCTTGCATACATTAGGAAGGGTGGATATCTTATATTTCGTTAAATAGCGAAATATAGGAGATGATAGATGCGGGATGTGATGGATATACTCAAGGCGCTGGGGGATGAGAACCGAGTGAGGATTGTGCTGGCATTGCAGCATGGAGAGTTGTGTGTCTGTCAGCTTATTGCTTTGCTGCAGCTTGCGCCATCTACCGTATCCAGGCATCTCTCGCTCCTGCGCGCTGCGCGCTTGGTTGAAAGTCGTAAAGAAGGACGTTGGAGTTACTATCGGTTGGTTGATGCTGAAAAGTACCCGTTGCAGATAGAATTGGTGCAGAGGATTTCGTCTGCGCTTGAGAGTGCGTCGCGGGTGGTGATGGATCGGAAAAAGCTGGAGGAGCTGAGTCGGACCGATATGGAGGCGTTATGTCGCAAGATCATGAAAAAAAGTTGAAGGTCCTTTTTCTGTGTACGGGTAACTCGTGTCGCAGCCAGATGGCTGAGGGTTGGACGCGGCATCTGAAGTCGGACTGTATAGAGGTGTATTCTGCGGGTATTGAGACTCATGGTTTGAATTCCAATGCGGTGAAGGTTATGGCGGAAGCCGGGGTGGATATTTCAGGGCAGGAGTCTCAGCTTGTTGCAGAATTTGGAGATGTGGACTTTGATGTTGTGGTGACGGTATGTGGGCATGCGCATGAGCATTGCCCTATTTTCAGGGGGCATGCACGCGTGGTGCATGTGGGGTTTGATGATCCTCCGAGGCTTGCAAAAGAGGCTCGTAACGAAGAAGAGGCCCTGGACGGCTATCGTCGCGTGCGGGATGAGATTCGTGCGTTTGTAGAGACGCTGCCGGGTGAATGGTATGAAAGGACGTGAAGCATGAGCCAGGAAACAAAGAAGGCAATGAGTGTATTTGAGCGTTACCTGACCCTATGGGTTGGGTTGTGCATTGGAATTGGGATTTTGCTGGGCAAGATCGCGCCAGGATTGGCGGGTTTTCTGGACGGCATGGCGATCTCCGTTAATGGTGCGCCCGTGGTGTCGATTCCGATTGCGATCTGCCTGTTCTTTATGATGTACCCCATTATGGTTAAAATCGACTTTGCAGAAGTGGTGAAGGCGGGTAAGAGCGCCAAGCCGGTTGGCCTGACCCTTGTGATTAACTGGGCGATCAAGCCGTTCACCATGTTTGCAATCGCGTACCTTTTTCTGGGCGTACTGTTTCGCGGTTTCATTGGTGCGGAGGCGACTGACCTGGTTAAGATGCCTTTTGGCCTGGATCTGGGACTGGGGGAGACGTATGGATCGGGTGTTGTGGTTCTGGTGGATGGCATCAAGATGCTGCAAGTGCCGCTGTGGCGAAGCTATTTTGCCGGATGCATTCTACTGGGGATTGCGCCCTGCACGGCCATGGTGCTGGTGTGGGGCTTCCTGGCGAAAGGAAACGACGGGCATACCCTGGTGATGGTTGCAATCAATTCTCTGGCCATGCTGGTGCTTTATGGTGTGTTGGGCGGATTTCTGCTTGGTGTGGGTCGACTGCCGGTTCCGTGGCAGGCGCTGCTGCTTTCTATTGGCATTTATGTGGCATTGCCGCTTGTGGCGGGCTATTTCTCGCGTCGATGGATCATCGGGCACAAGGGCGAAGCGTGGTTCAAAGAGAAGTTTCTGCATGTGTTGACACCTGTGACCATCAGCGCATTGCTCCTGACTTTGGTTTTGTTGTTCTCGTTCAAGGGCGAGGTGATTGTGAGTAACCCGATGACCATCGTTTGGATCGCGGTTCCGTTGTTCATTCAAACCTGTCTGATTTTCGTGATCGGTTATGTGGCCGCCAAGCTTATGAAGCTCCCATATCGTGACGCCGCGCCTTCAGCGATGATTGGAGCATCCAATCATTTCGAGGTGGCTATTGCGACAGCGACGATGCTGTTCGGGCTGTCTTCGGGTGCCGCATTGGCCACCGTTGTGGGCGTGCTGATCGAAGTGCCTCTCATGCTCATGCTGGTGCGTATTTGTCTTCGGACGCAGGGTTGGTTTGTCAGCCGCTGAATCAGATGTTCAGTCCTTTTTGCCATCGTGTTCTTCCGTAGCTTGCGGTCTGGACTGAGCGCATGGTAGACTTGTCCGCAATATGGAGACAATTGCCATGGCAAATCAAAAATTGAAACTGGGTGTGAATATCGATCATGTCGCGACGCTGAGGCAGGCGCGTGGGACAACCTATCCCAGTATGGTTAAAGCTGCGAACTTATGTGAGTCGGCAGGGGCGGAGGGGATTACGGTCCATTTGCGTGAGGATCGCCGTCATATACAGGATGCGGATGTACGTACGTTGCGGAAATCCGTTGGAGTCCCTCTAAACCTGGAAATGGCGAATGCTGAAGAAATTGTGGATATTGCCGTGGACGTGCTTCCAGATGAAGTTTGCATGGTGCCCGAGAAGCGCGAAGAACTGACTACCGAAGGTGGGCTTGATGTGGCGGGGCAATCCGCGGCGATTTCGCAAACGGTGAAGCGTCTGCAATCCGCAGGTATTGTTGTGAGTTTGTTTATTGAGCCTGACGAATTGCAGATTCGTGCGGCAGCGGATAGCGGTGCTGAATATATTGAGCTGCATACAGGAACCTACTGTGATTCCATGGTAGCAGCAGTTATGGATGCGGAGCATGACCGATTGATAGCCGGGGCGCGCTTTGCTTCGGAATTGGGTTTAAAGGTTAACGCGGGACATGGAATCAATTTGCAGAATATTGCAGGCATTTTGGATATTCCCCATTTGGATGTTTTGAACATCGGGCACAGTATTGTGGCGCATGCCGTTTTTGTTGGGTTGGAGAATGCGGTCAGGGAGATGCGAGTGGCGATGAATGCTTACAATGGGGGGCAGTCATGATTCGGGGCTGCGTGATTGGTGCGGGTATTGATCTGGTGGAGAACGAGCGTATGGCGCAAACCCTTCAGCGTTGGGGCGTACGTTTTAAAGATCGCGTGTTTCTTCCTGCTGAGCAGGCCTATTGTGATGCCAAGGCGTTTCCGAGCAATCATTATGCGGGACGTTTTGCCGTGAAGGAGGCCGTGTCCAAGGCCTTTGGTACGGGGGTTGGTCCGCAGATTGGATGGTGCGATATTGAAGTGATTCGTAATCCTGAAACGGGCGCCCCTTCCGTGAGATTGACGGGAAAGGCACAGGCGCTTTCTGATCAGCTTGGCGTCGCCACTGTGTTGATCAGTCTTTCGCATACGCATAATTATGCCATTGCGCATGCGTTGCTCATTGCAAAGCCGGAGACGTGTTGACATGAAAGTGATTACCGCAGAACAGATGCGCGAGTTTGATCGGCGTATGATTGAGCAATTTGTTTCCGGAGATGTGTTGATGGAGCGTGCGGGTGCGGGTTTGGCTCAAGCTGTGCTGCGCCGCATGCGCAGGGTGGGTGTTGAGCGTTTTTCTGTATTGCTGGTGGCGGGAAAGGGCAATAACGGGGGGGACGCATGTGTTGCGGCGCGGCATCTCAAGGATGCTGGGCACGCGGTGCAAGTGTTGCTAACCGGTCCGGGAGAGGCCCTGGTTGGTGATGCGCGTACGCACTTTGACCGGATGGTGAGTGAAGGGGTGCGTTGGTCTGATGTGCCGGAAGACGGTTGGCTTGAGCTTGGCGTTTCGTTGGCGGGAAAGTTTGATGTCATTGTGGATGGTGTTCTGGGTACTGGAGTTCAGGGCGCTGCCCGAGGCGTGGCCATAGAGGCCATCGACGCCATCAACGTTCTTGGAAAACGTGCCTTAGTCGTGGCTATTGATATTCCGTCTGGTCTGGGTGCCAACGATGGCGCGGTCGAGGGGCGTGTGGTTCGTGCCGATCTGACGGTTACGATGGCCTTTCCCAAGCGTGGGCTGGTGCAGCCATCGGCTGTCGAATTTGTTGGTGATGTTGAAGTGGTGGATATCGGGATCCCTTCATCGTTTTCGGCTTCGGTTGATTCTAATCTCGAGTTGATTACACCGGCGGACCTGGAGTGGTTCCCTGTTAAGCGTTGTCGCAATACGCACAAAGGGAGCTATGGGCACGTTTTGCTGATTGGCGGATCTCCGGGAATGAGTGGGGCCATGGTCATGGCCGCCAGGGCGGCCTTGCGATCCGGCGCGGGATTGGTATCGGTGCTGACGCCTGCTTCCGTGGCATCCATTGTGGCAGGTGCTGTTCCCGAGGCGATGGTTCATGCAGCGGCGCAGGAGGAGGATGGCACGCTCTGTGTAAAGTGCGTGGAGGAGTGGGGACGGAATCTCGCTGATTTCGATGGTATCCTCATTGGTCCCGGTATGCGTGTGACGCGTGCGACCACGACGCTCACCGAGCGGGTTCTGGCGGGGAGTCGCTCGCCCCTGGTGCTGGATGCCGATGCACTCAACGCTTGTGCAAATCGCATGTTTTTGATTAAGAGAGCCAGATGTCCGGTAATTCTGACTCCGCATCCCGGAGAGATGGGGCGTCTGTTCAATGGTTCAATCGAAGCCGTGCAGAAGGATCGACTGGGTGCGACCCGCAAGGCGGCGGAAACGACGCGCGCGGTGGTTGTGCTTAAGGGGGCCGGCACGGTGATAACTGAGCATGAGGCGCAGCTTTGGGTAAACATGACGGGCAATCCGGGCATGGCAACCGGTGGCATGGGGGATGTGTTGGCTGGATTTCTAACCGGATTGGCTGCACAGTCCTTTGCACCTCTTGACGCGGCACGATTGGCTGTTTACCTGCATGGGATGGCCGGGGATCTGGCGGCGACACGCTTGAGCGAATCCGCGTTAACGGCTACGGATGTGATTGCAGCCCTTCCGGAAGCCTTCAAGCGCTTGACGGTACGCAGGTAGGGTGATCGGGTTCTCTCGATGTACCGCCGAAAGATGCCTATTCCCATTCAATGGTGGCAGGTGGTTTGGAGCTGATGTCATAGACGACACGGTTCACACCGCGTACCTCATTGATGATGCGGTTGGAGATGTTGTCCATTACGTCGTAGGGAAGTTTGTACCAGTCGGCGGTCATGCCATCGCGACTATGTACGGCGCGCACGGCGATAACGTTTTCGTAAGTTCGGTCATCGCCCATGACGCCCACTGACTGAATGGGCAGCAGCACCGCAAAATATTGCCACACATCGAGATGGTTCTCCATCTTCATGATTTCTTCGCGCACGCGAAGATCGGCTTGCCGCAACACCTCGAGTCGTTCTTCCGTAATGTCGCCGATGATGCGTACGGCCAGACCGGGTCCCGGGAAGGGCTGACGGTCAACGACGTAGCTTGGCAGTCCCAGCTCGCGGCCCACGGCGCGAACTTCATCTTTGAACAGTTCACGCAGCGGTTCGATTAATTCGAAGTTCAGGTGCTCAGGAAGTCCGCCTACATTGTGGTGTGATTTGATGGTGGCCGATGGGCCGCCGATGGGAGAGACAGACTCGATGACATCGGGGTAGAGCGTGCCCTGTGCGAGAAATCTAATGGGGCCAAGTGCTTCAGCTTTTTCTGCGAAGATATCAATGAATGTGCTTCCGATAATCTTACGCTTTTCTTCCGGGTCGGTTATGTCCTTGAGTTGATCTAGAAATACGTCTCCGGATTTGGCAACGTGCAGGTCAATGCCGAATGCGTTGCCGAAAAGATCTTCTACATCACTCACTTCGCGATGGCGGAGCAGGCCATTATCCACGAAGACGCAATGTAGTTGAGGTCCGATGGCCTTGTGGAGAAGGGCTGCCACGACCGAGGAATCGACGCCTCCGCTGAGTCCCAGAATGACGTGATCTTCGCCGACCTGCTTGCGCACGCGTGAGATCGTTTCTTCAATAAACTTGGCCATCTCCCAGTCGCCGGCGCACTTGCAGATATGGAATGCGAAGTTCCAGAGCATTTCAGCACCTTGCGGTGTGTGGACGACTTCTGGGTGAAATTGCACGCCGTAGATGGATTTTTCTGTGTTTTGCATGGCGGCGAAAGGGCAATTCTCTGATTCGGCGACGGCTTCAAAACCAGAGGGTAGGGCCTCGACTTTGTCACCATGGCTCATCCAGACCTGCAGGTCCGGTTCCAGCCCTTTGAAGAGCAAGGAGTTGCCAGTGATATGAATCATGGCCTTGCCGTATTCACGTTTGCTGCTGGAGAAGACGCGTCCATCCATCAAGTGGGCGATTAGCTGCATGCCGTAGCAGATTCCCAGTATCGGTATTCCGAGATCGAATATGGCGGGATCACATTTCGGGGAGTCGTCGTCGGGAGCGCTGCAGGGGCCACCGGAGAGGATGATTCCTTTGGGTGCACGGCGTGCCAATTCCTCGGCTGACGTATCGAAGCGAATAATTTCGCAGTACACCTTTTGTTCACGAATACGTCGCGCAATCAGTTGCGTGACCTGTGAACCATAATCAAGAATAGCTATCCAATCGTGTTCCATGATCAACCTGTTCGGTTTTATGAGCCATATTCTGCTCAATGAAAACCTCAAAAATAGCAGTAGCCTGCCTGCTTGCGCAAGGTGGAAAGCGATGCTGAACGAAGTTTGCGTATCTGGCATCTGAAGTCAGTCTTAGTATCGATAGGTATTATGCTTGTGTATATCGTTCTTTTTTTGGTCGAGGAGTGATGGGGAGTGATGGGGACAGACCCTTCAGGTCATTGTGGCTTCGGAGAATAATCAAATGCAATCAGTGTCATCCCATAGAATGGAGGAGTGATGGAGAGTTGGAGTAATGGGGGTAGGCCCTTTGGGCCATTGGAGAAAGAGGCAACCCATCAAATGCCTTCTGTCGCATCGAGTCAAGCGACTTGCGTAAGTCTCTGCAACCCAACACTCCAGTACTCCCGCACTCCAACGCCGGCGTTCTTATGGGACACTAGCGAATCTAATGCGGTTGCGTGTTGTTGATTCCGGGTTAGTCCAGGTGTGACAAGGGCGGGCGTCCGATGGGATAGACGTTGAATCCGATCTCGAACAAGGCCTGGTGATCCAGCCTGCCGCGGCCATCAAAGATAAAGGCAGGCTTGCTCATGGAGTCGAAGATACGCTGGTAGTCCAGCTTTTCATAGCAGGGCCACTCGGTCATTACGGCGACGGCATGGCAGTCTTCGGCGGCCTTGTATGGATCTTCTTCGTACGTAACGTCCGTAAGATCGGGTAGATCGTTCTTGGCATTCGGAATGGCTTTGGGGTCACTCACCACGAGGGTTGCGCGCTCGGCGGTCAATTCGCGGCAGACTTGAATGGCTGGCGACTCTCGTGTGTCTCCCGTGTTGGCTTTGAAAGCAAAGCCGAGAACGAGAATGCGTTTTCCTGCGACCGTGTTAAACATGCTGGCGATCATCTTGGCCACGAAGCGGCTTTGTTGATAATTATTCATTCTCACGACCTGTTCCCAGTAGGCGGCCACATCATGCAGGCCGTAGCTTTCGCAAAGATAAACCAGGTTGAGGATGTCTTTCTTGAAACACGAGCCGCCAAATCCGACGCTGGCATGGAGAAATTTGGGTCCGATGCGTGAGTCGGAGCCGATCGCGCGGCTGACTTCACGAATGTCCGCTTCGGTTTCTTCGCAAAGGGCAGACAAGCTGTTGATGGAGCTGACGCGCTGCGCCAGGAAGGCGTTAGCAGCAAGCTTGGACAGTTCGCTTGACCACACGTTTGTGCGCAAGATGCGATCTTGAGGAACCCAATGGGCATAGATCTCGACAAGTGCATCTAAGGCCTTTTGTCCTGTCGGTGTTTCCGGACCACCTACAAGTACGCGATCCGGGTTTGTAAGATCTTCAACAGCAGTTCCTTCAGCCAGGAACTCTGGATTGGAAAGCACCTCGAAGTGGATCTCACTTTTGCCGGAGTGGAGAATACGCTCCATGGCGGCGGCGGTACGTACAGGTAAGGTGCTTTTCTCAACGACAATGGTATCTGACGTGGCATGGGCCAGGATTTGACGCGCGGTTTTTTCCCAGTACTGAAGGTCTGCGGCTTTTCCTGCGCCACGGCCAAAGGTCTTTGTCGGGGTGTTGACGCTGACAAAAATGATATCGGCTTTGGCGATGTTGGCATTGACATCTGTGGAGAAATGTAAGTTTTTTCCAAGCGTTGAGGCGACCAATTTATCGAGTCCGGGTTCGAAGATAGGGAGGCTGTCCGACTTCCACGCAGCAATGCGTTCGGCGTTGATGTCGACCACGGTCACCTGGTAATCAGGGCATTTGTTGGCGATCATGGCCATTGTCGGGCCCCCGACGTATCCTGCACCAATACAAAGAATATGTTTCACGTCTAATACCCTCATTTCTCCGATGCCTTCGATGACAACGTTAAGTGTGGAATCCTAGCCCATGTTCGGGATGGGTGCACGCAAAAAGCCTATTGGCAATGAACGTATTGATGCACAGGTTGTGTGCTGGTTGTTCCTGCCTGGTGTCATTTGTGTGATTAGAGATTTTCGTGATCGACAAATGACTCGTAGCGGGGTGCGGCAAACAGAGCGTCGATTTCTGCAGGATCGAAGTCTTTGACCTTGAACATCCAGCCTTGTTCATAGCAGTCTTCGTTGATGATTTCCGGGCGCGCATCCAACATCTCGTTGACGGCTACCACTTCTCCTGCGACAGGGGCTCGTATGTCACTGGCTGCCTTTACGGATTCTACTACACCGCAATCCTCATCTTGTTCCAGCACGTGACCGATCTCGGGGAGGTCAATAAAGGTTATGTCGCCCATGGCTTCTTGAGCATGATCGGTGATACCGATAATGGCGATGTCGTCTTCAATCTTAATCCATTCATGTGTACGCGTGTATTTGCGATCTTCCGGAGTCACGATATTTTCTCCTTTACCATGCTTGGTGTGTGTACAGCCTTTCTGCTGCTCACAATATTGATGCTAGAGAACGCTCTTGTTCACTTAAATCCTCAGTTTCTACGGGAACATTTAGCGGGTGATGCTGTGCTTGTAAAGAAGCATTATAGATACATTGCTTTTTATTTTCTTGGACGAATGAGTTTTGAATCCGACTTGTCGGTTGCATCCGGTTTCGGTAACATGACCTGATTATGAAGCTGTCTATTGTGATTCCGATATTCAATGAAGTTAGTACGCTTGAACAGATCATTGAGAAGGTCTGTTCTGTCTCACTGCCTGTGGAACGCGAGTTGATTCTTGTGGACGATTATTCCACGGACGGTACGCGAGATATTCTGGCCAAACTGGAAGCGGCACATCCTGACTGGCATGTCTGTTACCATGATAAGAATCGGGGCAAGGGTGCGGCTCTGAAAACCGGTTTTGCGGCTGCGACAGGTGACGTGGTGGTGATTCAGGATGCCGATCTTGAGTACGATCCCGGGGACTACCTGGCTTTGCTTGGTCCGATTATGGATGGACATGCCGATGTGGTCTATGGATCGCGATTTTTGGGAGGTGGACCGCACCGTGTGGTGTTCTTCTGGCATTACCTGGGGAATCGGTTGCTCACGACACTGTCTAATATGATGACCGATATTAACCTCACGGACATGGAAGTCTGTTACAAGATGTTTCGTCGTGAAGTTCTTCAAGGTATTGTGATTAAGGAGCCTCGATTCGGGTTTGAAGTAGAAATCACGGCCAAGGTTTCACGAGGAAAATGGCGGATCTACGAAGTTCCTATTTCGTATTATGGGCGCAGCTACGCTGAAGGAAAGAAAATCACCTGGCGCGATGGTGTCCGTGCGTTCTGGTGTATCCTCAAATATCGTTTTGTTGACTGAGGGACTCGTCATCAGTGCGTGGTGCAGACGAAAGCAATCTTTAAGCCGGTCCATACCGCAATCACTCCTAGCAGAACGCTGAGTCCTACGTACAGTGCTGCTGCCGGCAGATCCCCGCGTCGCAGGAGATAGATGGTCTCAAAGCCAAATGCCGAGAAGGTTGTGAAGCCTCCCAGAAGCCCTGTGATCAGCAAAATCCTGAGGTGGGGTGAGAAGGCATGGGCACGTTCCGCTATGCCGCCTATGAGTCCGATCAGCAGGCACCCTGACAGGTTGACGAGTAACGTGGGAAGGGGAAAATGTTCGTGTTCCCAGTGGTGCAAAATCCACCCGCCCAGTTTATAGCGGCACATTGCGCCGATGCATCCGCCCACTCCAACCAATAGAATTTCTTTCATACGTGTTTCCCGGGAATGACGTTCTGAATCAAAAAAGCCCTGTAATCTATAGACTGCTTGACCGTTTGTGTCAATTGGAGGTCCACCTTACGGATTGCATGCGGGGGTACAGTTTTGCATGATGAACAGCATGCGAAGCGTTTTATTGAGCGTATGGTTGATTTTGTTATTCCGTTTGGCCGCCCTGGGGCTTGGGCCGCACGAAGTGGTGCTTGTCGTGAATGCGGATTCTGAGGATTCGCGGCGTATTGCGGCCTTGTATCAGAAACTTCGGTCGATCCCTGAGCAGAATGTTGTTAAGATTAAAACGGGCTGGTTGGAGAGCCCTGGCGACATCTCAGCGGTAGATTTTCGTAAGAAAATTATGATCCCTGTGAAAACGGTGGTCCGAGAGCGTGGTTTGGCTGGACACGTTCTGGCATGGGTGTATGCTCCGGATTTCCCCACCCGCATCAAGACCACTCCTCCGATGTCGCTACAGGGGATCACGTTGATGCGTGGTGTGGTGCCGAGGCAGGCGCTCATTAAGGGGGGGCTTTATGCTTCGGCACTCTTTTCGGGTCCTAACAGCAGCAGGGGTGTGTCGCATTTCTCGCAGACGCTTGACGTCTCGCGTGAATTCTTGGGTTCAGAAATGCCGTTGCCGAATATGATGCTGGGTTACACAGGACAAAGGGGAAATACTGTTGAGGAGGTCGAGTCTTGTTTGCGCCGTGGTGTGGCAGCAGATGGAACGGCACCCACCGGAACCGTTTTTTTTGTAGCACTTGATGATGTGCGTTCCCGCTGTCGGCAGTGGCAGTATCATCCTGCGGCAAAGGAACTGTCTCGACATGGTGTGGCATCAGAGATCAAGCATAGCTACCCGGCCAAAGGACGGGCCCTGCTTGGGATGTCCGTGGGGACGCCCTCTTTAAAGCCGGACGCATTGGGTCCCTACCTCCCGGGTGCTATGGCGGAGCATCTCACAAGTTTTGGCGCGGTATTTGAGTCGGCTGCACAAACCAAGCTGACGGAGTGGATTCGTGCGGGTGCCACGGCCTCCTGCGGTACTGTAACCGAGCCACTTTCGCTGTGGATGAAATTTCCGAATGCACGTTTTTATGCGCATTATGCTGCGGGGTGCAGTATGCTGGAGAGTTTTTACCAGTCGGTTCGGTGCCCATTGCAGTTGTTGATTGTGGGCGATCCGCTGTGTCGGCCGTGGCCGGCATCGGATGTAACGGTTACGCTGCGTGGAATTCCTGCTAAACCGGTGAATGGGCGTGTCCGTCTTGAGGCGATGGTGGAAGGGCGTGGCAGTGAATGGTTTATCGCGCGTGAATACTTTGTTGATGGCAGGAAAGTTGGTGAAGAAGACATACTTTGGTTAAATACGGAAACCATGAGTCCGGGCCGGCATTCGGTGCGTGCCGTGGTAAAAACGTTGGGTTTTGTGAAGCATCAGTGTTTTGTGACGGGGACGGTCACGGTTGCGGAGAAGGGTGGCAAGCGATGAAACAAGAGAAAACAATCCGAAAATGCGTGTTTTTTGATCGGGATGGTATTGTCAACCAGTCGCCGGGTCCCGGATGGGTGGAGGGATGGGAGGATTTTCATCTGTTGCCTGAATTTGTGGAAGCCGCGCGTACGGCGTTGGAACGAGGCTACGAGGTGGCCATTATAACGAATCAGCGCGGGGTTGCGTTAGGGGTACTGTCACTTGAGACGGTAAATGACATGCATCGCAGGCTCACCGACATATTGATCAGCCGCGGTGTTCCTTTGCTGGGTATCTACATGTGTCCACATGAGCGTGACGCTTGTACCTGTAGAAAACCGCTTCCCGGACTGTTGTTGCAGGCGGCGAAAGAGCATGGGTTGGATCTGGGGGCCTCGTGGATGATCGGTGATAAGGAGACAGATGTTGAAGCCGGTAGTGGCGCGGGGTGCCGGACCATTCTTGTTCGTTCATCGGATGAGGCTACGCATGCTGATTACCATGTTGCAGACATGAAGACGCTTTGCTCAATGATAGCGGACTGGTTGTAGGCGACTTTTCTCGTAAGTCGCAAGCATCAAGACTTTGTGCGAAAATAATCGATTGTCTTTGTCAGACCATCTTTGAGCGGGACATGTGGCTGCCAGTCGAGGAGTTCCCGGGCAAGGCTGATGTCCGGTCGGCGTCGCTGCGGGTCGTCCATCGGTAGCTCTTTAAAGACCAGTTTGCCTGCGCTGCCGGGGATCAGTTCAAGGATCTTTTCTGCGAGTTCGCGTATTGTGAATTCCGCAGGATTACCGATGTTCATGACCGGGATGTCAAAACCATGTTTACGGCACGCATCAATGAGGTCGGATCGATTCAGATCCATGAGCCGTAAAACACCATCCAGGAGGTCGTCCACATACTGGAAGCTGCGGGTCTGGTCGCCGGTTCCGTAGATCGTGATATCTTCTGCGCGCAATGCCTGCATAATGAAATTGCTGATTACGCGTCCATCCCGCGGATGCATGTTGGGCCCATATGTGTTGAAAATACGCACCATGCGCACATCTACGTCGTATTCACGTGCATAATCCACGCAGAGCGTTTCGGCGGCACGTTTGCCTTCATCGTAGCAACTACGAGGACCAATGGTGTTCACGTTACCCCAGTAGGTTTCTGTCTGGGGATGCTCCAGTGGATCGCCATAAATCTCGGATGTCGAGGTGTGCAGGACGCGTGCTTTTGTTTTTAGCGCAAGCTCCAGTACGTTCATCATGCCGAGTAGCGATGTTTTGATCGTTTCTACCGGATTGCGTTGATAGTGGATGGGGGAGGCGGGGCATGCCAGGTTGTAGATGTCGTCAAACTGGCCCCAGAAGGGCTGTGTGACATCCTGTAGAAGAAACGTGAATCTCGGGTTTACTTCCAGATCATAGATGTTGGATTTGTTTCCGGTGAACAGGTTGTCCATCACGGTAACTTCATGGCCGAGATTGAGCATTCTTCGTGCCAGGTGGGAACCGATAAAACCGGCGCCACCCGTGATGAGTATCTTCTTCATGCAGCACCTCTGTTCTGGAGGCTTTTTTATCGCGAGGTATTTATGCTTCGGAGGATTCAGGGTCTTTTTCGGGCTCATTTTCTGGTGTGACAGCAGCAGGGATATCCGGATCGACGGGCGGTTCGGCACCTTCTGTGGTTTTGTCTTCTTCGCCCTCGTTTTCCTGGTCGGGTTCTTCGTCCGTCTGATCTACCCGTGTTGCGGATACCAGTCGATCATCTTTATCCAGATTGATAAGACGTACACCCTGTGTGGCTCGTCCAATCACGCTTATGTCGGCGATATTCATGCGGATCATCTTTCCCTGGGCTGTGATCAGCATAAGGGATTCATCCTCGCGCACGGCATGCGCGGCAACGACCTCGCCGTTTCGCTCTGACGTACGTATTGCGATAATGCCGCTTCCGCCGCGTCCCTGGAGTCGATACTCCTCAAAAGGTGTACGTTTCCCGTATCCATTCTCTGTGCAGACGAGATAGGTGGCGTCGTCGCTTACGATTTCCAGGCTGTTGACGTGGTCGTCCTTGCGTAGTCGAATACCACGGACACCACGCGTAACGCGTCCCTGTCGTCGCAATTGTGTCTCTTCGAATCGAATGCTTTTTCCGTGCCGGGTGGCGAGCATAATGTGATCGTTACCCGTTGTGAGCTTCACTTCAATGAGTTGATCATCTTCGTCGATATTGATCGCGATGATGCCATCTTTGCGAATGTTGCGGTACGCCGAGAGGGCGGTTCGTTTCACGACCCCTCGATCGGTTGCCATGATGAGGTTGGTGTCATCATCAAGTTCGCGGACACGAATCATCGCGGCGATCTTTTCATCTTCGCGCAGATTGAGCATGTTCACGATAGCCTTGCCACGGGACTGACGGCTGGCTTCCGGAATTCTGTAGACTTTTTCCCAGTATACCCTGCCGCCGGCTGTGAAGAACAGAATGCGGTCATGCAGCGTGGCCATGAAGAGGTGTTCGACGGAGTCCTCGTCTTTGGTCGCCATGCCGGCGACACCCTTGCCCCCCCGTCGTTGCTCTTTGTAGGTATGCAACGGCACGCGTTTAATATAGCCGCCGTAGCTGATGGTGATGACGCAGGACTCATCGGCGATGAGATCTTCGATATCCATGTCATCCTGGGCGATCGTAATTTCTGTGCGGCGCTCATCGCCGTAGCGCTCCTTCAGTTCAATGAGCTCATTCTTGATGACGCCATAAAGCTTCTCTTCGTTAGCCAGAAGGTCTTCGAGATAGGCGATCACTTTGCAGATTTCGTCGTACTCAGCTTGCACTTTCTCGCGCTCAAGACCTGTGAGCTGATAGAGGCGCATTTCGAGGATGGCCTTGGTTTGAATGTCGGAAAACCCGAAGCGTTCCACCAGGTTGGCATGGGCCTGGTCGCGATTGCTGGCTTCGCGGATGGTGCGGACGACTTCATCAAGGTTGTCGAGTGCTTTCAGAAGGCCCTCGAGGATATGTGCACGAGCTTTGGCTTTGCGTAGTTCAAATTGTGTGCGCCGTGTGACGACGTCGAAACGGTGTCCGATAAACTCTGAAAGGAATTCCTTCAGGTTCATCAATTTGGGTTGCCCGTTGACAATCGCAAGCATGTTGGCGCCGAACGTCGTCTGAAGCTGTGTGTGTTTGTACAGATTGTTCAGGATGACATCGGCAATGACGCCGCGTTTGAGTTCGATGACGATTCGGACGGGTTCGCGGCTGTTGGATTCTTCACGCAGCGCGGAAACGCCCTCGATGGTCTTGTCCTGAACCAAGTGAGCAATATTTTCAACGAACTTTGCCTTGTTCACCATGTACGGCAATTCGGTGATGATGATGGTGGCTTTGCCGTTATCGGCCTCTTCGATGCTTGCCCGTCCACGGACGCGCAGTTGTCCGCGACCGGTTTTGTACATCTGGTCGATGGGTTGCATGCCGCAGATGATTCCCTCGGTCGGGAAGTCAGGGCCCTTGACGAAAGCCATCAGATCATCGACGGAAGCCTGGGGGGTATCGATCAGGTGCACGATGCCATTAACCAGTTCGGTTAGATTATGCGGAGGGATGTTCGTGGCCATGCCCACGGCGATGCCCGTGGAACCATTGAGTAAGAGGTTGGGGAGCTTGGCGGGCAGAACAAGGGGCTGTTCCAGCGATTCGTCATAGTTGGGGCCGAAATCCACCGTGTCCTTATCGATATCTGCAAGCAGTTCCTCGGCCAGGCGGTCCATGCGGACCTCTGTATACCGCATGGCGGCGGCAGAGTCGCCATCGCGCGAACCGAAGTTACCCTGGCCATCTACGAGGGGGTAGCGCAGCGAGAAGTCCTGGGCCATGCGTACAATGGTGTCGTAGACCGCGGTATCACCATGGGGGTGATACTTACCGATGACGTCACCGACCACGCGTGCGGACTTCTTGTAGGCGCGGTTGTGGGTGTTGCCCAGTTCGCGCATGGCGAACAGAACTCGCCGATGGACCGGTTTGAGGCCGTCCCGGACATCGGGCAAAGCGCGCCCGGCGATGACACTCATGGAATAATCGATATACGAGGAGCTCATCTCCTCTTCGATGTTGATGGGCTTTATGTTGCTGTCGAGAGGTGTATCCATAGTGTTTTTAGATGTCCAGGTTCTTCACGTTCAGGGCGTTTTGCTGGATGAACTCACGTCTGGGAGCCACTTCGTCACCCATAAGAATCGTAAAAATCTCATCGGCCTTGACGATGTCTTCCAGCGTTACGCGCAGCAGTTTCCTGCTATTCGGGTCCATGGTTGTGTCAAAGAGTTGGTCCGGATTCATTTCACCGAGACCTTTATAACGTTGAATGTTACGGCCTTTACCGCCGAGCTCGCGAATCATGGTGAAGAGTTCGGGGAGCGTGTTGACCGCCTTGGGTTCTTCGCCGTTGGTCAGAGTGCCAATGGCGGCATCCGGTGATATATATTGCTGCATCGTAAAGCCCTTTTCCTCAAGGCGGTCTGCGAGGCGGCCCAGCGATGCTCCCGAATGGACTTCGACGCACGCATCGAGTACGTCGGGATGGGGCAGGTCTTCGGGTACATCTTCGACTGCATCTTCGGGTGCAGCTACGGGTGGGGCTACGGGTGGAAGCGCAGCACGAAGCGTCGCTTCCAGATTGGCAAGGTCATCTTCATCATCAATGTATTCCGTGGTCCTGCCCTTGTTGTTGCGATATGTCACACGGTAGCGTGGGAAGCGGCCGTTCTCTGCCCGTGGCTGCATGAGGTAGTCATTGATGTCGACTTGCTTGCGGGCGAGCGAGCTACCGATCTGTTCAATCTCGTTTAGAATGGTGAGCAGATCGATAAGGTCCTGACCCTGTATTTGTTTGTCGCTGTCTGTGACGGACAGCACAGTGTTGGATGCTCCGAGCGCGATGAGTCTGCGCGTGAGTTCTTCGTCAGAGTCGATGTACTCTTCCTGCTTGCCCTTCGTGATTTTGTACAGCGGAGGCTGAGCCAGATATACGTAGCCTCGTTCGATCAGTTCGGTCATCTGCCGGTAGAAAAAAGTGAGTAGGAGGGTGCGGATGTGCGCGCCGTCCACGTCTGCATCCGTCATGATGATGATTTTGTGGTAGCGGACCTTGTTGATGTCAAAGTCGTCAGCACCGATGCCTGCACCAATCGCGGTGATGAGCGTTCTGATCTCGTTGTTGTTGAGAATCTTATCGAGTCTGGCTTTCTCTACATTGAGCACTTTGCCGCGAAGCGGCAGGATGGCCTGGGTCTTGCGATCGCGGCCCTGTTTGGCCGAGCCGCCGGCGCTGTCACCCTCCACGATGAATATTTCGCATTCTGCGGGATCTTTTTTGGAGCAATCGGCCAGTTTTCCGGGCAATGAGGCTGAATCCAGTGCCCCTTTTCGGCGAGTGAGTTCGCGGGCTTTACGAGCCGCGTCTCTAGCACGGGCCGAGAGCATCGCTTTTTCCACCATGATGCGCGCATGTTTCGGGTTTTCCTCGAAGTACGTGCTAAGCTCATCGTTGGTAACTGATTCGACAATGCCTTGAATTTCGCTGTTTCCGAGTTTTGTTTTGGTTTGCCCTTCGAATTGGGGGTCGGGAACTTTGACGCTGACGATGGCGGTCATTCCCTCGCGGATATCATCGCCTGACATGGTGTCGGATTCGTTCTTAAGTAGTTTGTTGGCCCGGGCGTAGGTGTTGACCGTACGGGTCAGCGCGGAGCGAAAACCACTCAAGTGCGTGCCGCCTTCTATGGTATTAATATTGTTGCAGAAGGAGTGAATGTTCTCGGTGTAGCTGTCGGTGCACTGGAAGGCAACTTCGACCATGACATCGTCTTTTTCTTTTTCAAAAGCAAATGGAATCTCGGTCAGTGCGGTCTTGTTTCTGTTGAGGTGCTGGATGAACTCGACGATGCCGCCATCAAAACGGAAGGTTTCTTCCTGCTCGTCTTCTTCGCGTGAGAGAACGATCTCAATGCCCTTGTTGAGGAAGGCCAGTTCACGCAGTCGTGTGGCAAGGATATCCCATTCAAACGTTTCAACTGAAAAGATGGTGTTGTCAGGGAGGAACGTGACGGTGGTGCCGGTTTCGAGCGTTTTTCCGGTTACGGTCAACGGTTCAACGGTTATGCCTCTTTCAAAGCGCATGTGGTGGATTTCACCCTCGCGACGCACGTCGGCTTCCAGCCAGGCGCTGAGTGCATTTACGCAGGATACCCCTACGCCATGCAAGCCGCCGGAGACTTTGTAGCTGTCGCTGTCAAATTTGCCGCCTGCATGCAGGGTGGTCAGGACCACTTCCATGGCCGGTTTGTTTTCTGTGGCGTGAATATCAACAGGAATGCCGCGTCCGTTATCATGGACGGAGATGGACCCATCGGCGTTTATGGTCACTTGGATTCGGGTACAGTGACCGGCCAGTGCTTCATCAATGCTGTTGTCTACTACCTCAAAAACGCAGTGGTGAAAACCGCGTTCAGCGGTGTCTCCAATGTACATCGCAGGTCGCTTCCGAACTGCTTCGATTCCTTCCAGAACCGTGATGTTTGTTGCGTCGTATTTTTGTCCTTTTTTCGTCTCAGGCATACACCCCGTCCCTTATATATAGTGGTAGCTTTTCACTATATCCTGCGGCGGGGCAGGACGCAAGCTTTAGCAAGGCAATATTCGTGTAAAACGTGAAAAAACTGATTTAACGCTGTGTGATCGGGTTGTTAGTCCAGCACCACGGTTTGCTCGTATTTAGGCACACTGGTAGCCCAGTCTGTTTTCTCGTGAAGCCAGGAAGCAAAACTGGCTGCGCTTGATGCTTCTCCGTGCGTCACAAAGACATGACGCGGTGCCGATTTTATTGAGGACATCCATCGGAAGATCTCATCGCGGTCTGCATGGGCGGAGAACCCCTGAATGCGTTCAATGCTGGCTTTCACGTCTCTTTCCTCGCCGAGGATTCGTACTCGTTTCTTCCCGTCGAGGATGATGCGCCCCAGCGTCCCCACGGCCTGGTAGCCAACGAAAAGGATTGTAGAGGACTCGCGTTCGATGTTGGCAACGAGGTGATGCTTGATGCGTCCACCTGTGCACATGCCGGAGCCGGCAATCACGATGACGGTGCCGTGAATCTCATTGATGGCCTTGGACTGATCAACGGTTTTGCTCATGGTCAGCCCCGGGAAGTCGCACGGATGTTTTCCGTTGCGGAGCAAATCGATGGTCTCGTCATCAAAGAAATGTGGATGCCTCAGAAATACGTCAGTGACTTTTACGGCCATAGGACTATCCAGGAAGACCGCGAGTTTCGGTATGCGTTTTGAGGCCACAAGTTCACTTAAATGGTACAGCAATTCCTGAGATCGTTCGACCGCAAAACTAGGGATGATGATCTTGCCCCCTCTCTTGCGGGTTTCATTGATGACGCGCTCCAATTCCTTTGGGATGGAGGCGATGTCTTCATGCAGACGGTCTCCGTAGGTGGATTCTGTAATGATATAATCCGCTTGTTCGATGGGCGTCGGGTCACAGATGATGGGGATATCCCATCGGCCTATGTCGCCAGAGAAAAGAATGGAACGGCTCTCACCGTTTTGCGAGGCAACCACACGTACGGCAGAGGATCCCAGGATGTGACCGGCATTGTGGAAGGTTGCGGTCAAGCCGGGTGCCAGCTCCACGGTGTTCTCATAGGGTGTTTCTTTAAACAGGGGGATTGAGTTATTTGCATCGTCTATGGTGTAGAGTGGAGTCGGGGGATGGGGGCTTTGTCTTCCTTCTCTTGCATGCCGTTTCTTTTTATATGCGACATCTTCTTCCTGAATCTTGGCTGAATCCTGCATGACGATGGCGGCAATGTCGGCTGTGGGGGAGGTACAATAAATTGGACCGTTGAAGCCCTGGTTCACCAAGCGGGGTATGAGTCCGCAGTGATCAAGATGCCCGTGCGTTAGCAGGATGGCATCAATGCTGGCGGGTGGTACTTGAAAGGCATCCCAGTTGCGGTCACGCAGTTTGCGTTCTTGATACATGCCGCAGTCGATCATGATGCGAATGCCATTGGCCTCCAGTAGATATCGCGAACCGGTTACGTTTTCTGCGGCCCCGTAGAAGCTGAGTTTCAAGTCCATGCTGGTGTCCCCCTGGTTGTGTGTTAGAACGCTCCGAAGAATATACTGCTGAAAGTGGAAACGGGAGATGCTTCACGCATATCTTCCATGGTGTCTCGCGCCTCCTTGACGGTACTGGATACATCATCGTACAGTGAGTCATCCGTCAACATTCTCCCTATCAGCCCTTCACCTTTTTCAAGGTTTTCGGCAATGCGTTTGGCTGAAGCCGTGGCCTCAGCCAAGTCTTTGTAAATTTCGGCATCATCACTCATAAGTTTTCCGAGTGTGCTTTTTCCGGACTCCAGGCGTTCTGCAACCGCTCGCAGGGATGCAACCGTGGCGGTGAGATCCTTGTAGATCTTGTCGTCATCCGATAAGAGTTTACCTATCGTGCTTTTACCTTCCTGCAGTCTGCCCGTAATTTCACGAAGCGCTTTTGCCGAGGCGGCGATATCATTGTATAGCGTGTCATCCTTGGAAACGAGTCGTCCCAAGAGGCCTTCTCCTTCGTTGATGCGGGTGGTGATGTCGCGAAGTTGTTCGGAGGTCTTTCGAAAATTCTCAATGGTTCCTTCTTCGACCAATCCTTTACGCAGTCCGTTCACCACGGCAGCGGCGTCGCCAATCAGATCGTAGGGTGGGGTGCCATCGTAGAATTCACGTTCGACGATCGGCAGGCTGTGAGTGCCCTCATTGATTTCCAGGTGTCGACCTCCAAGAATGGATGTGGTGACAACCGTGATGACGTAATCTTCATGCAAAGTAACGGGGGACTCCAGGTTCGCCAAAACATGGACGCCGTCCTGTCGCAGTTCCAATCTGTCCACGGTGCCGATGGGCATGCCGCGGCAGACCACATTGTCTCCATCTCGCAAACCCATGACGTGAGCAAATCGCACATCCAGAGGTTGCTGTTCAATAAACCATGCCTGCCGTGAGAGGATGATGGTGAAATATCCAAGTCCAAGCAGAACGGTCATCATGAATGCGCCCACGATGACTTCTGTTGTTAATTCCCGGTTGATGCACTTTGCTCTCATGAGCGTTTCCTTTCCCAAGAACCTTCCCGCGTGATGAACTGTGAGGCAAGGAAGTTCTGAACGTCTGCGTTATCTGAAGATACGAATTCTTTTGGTGTGGCCAATTCCACAATATGTGCGTTGTTCAGCATTGCGATACGGTTGCCAATAGATAGTGCACTGTGTAAATCGTGCGTCACGACGACGCTGGTCACGTTCTTCTCTTTCTGAAGGCGTTCAATAAGGGCATCAATGGTGCGAGAGGTGACGGGATCCAGCCCGGAAGTGGGTTCATCGTAGAGCACTATTTTGGGGTCATGAATAATGGCGCGTGCCAGTCCCGCGCGCTTGCGCATGCCTCCGGAGATTTCTGATGGCATCTTTTCGCCATCTCCACCCATTTCCACGAGGTCGAGTGTTGTTTGTACGCGTTTACGAATCTCTGCATCCGCGAGTGGGGTCTTTTCTCGTAGCGGAAGCGCAACGTTCTCGAATACGTTCAGCCATGCCAGCAGTGCTCCGCCTTGAAAGAGGTATCCAAACCATTCCCGGGTACGTTCCAGCTCGCGGCCTTCGGCGTCACTGATACAGTTGTCGCCCACGAAGACATCGCCATCATCCGGGGTCAGTAATCTTACCATGTGTTTGAGGGTGACGCTTTTGCCGACGCCAGACGGGCCGCAGATAACGAATGTTTCGCCGGGCTCAATCACAAAAGACACCTCGTCGAGAATCTTTCGACCACCGAGTGTCTTGGATACGTTTTCAAACCGAATCATCATTTGATCCTATACATAAAACAGGCGGGTTACCATGTAGCCCACGATCAGTAGCAATAGAAAACTTGTGACAACTGCCTGGCGTGTAGACAGGCCCACGCCCACGGCACCCTGGGTGGTGGCGAAGCCTTCGTGACAGGAGACCGTGGTGATGATGATGCCAAAGAGCACCCCTTTGAGTATGCCGACATACAAATCCTTAACGTCTGCAAAACGGGTGGCGTTGTCTATATAGGCCTGCCACGATACCCCCAGTTGAGTGGCTCCTACGATGCCACCGCCGATCACGCCAAGGATGCAGGTGTAGAAGGCCAGAGCCGGCGTCATGATCGTCATGGCTACGAGGCGAGGCATGACGAGGAAGCGCACGGGGTCAATCGACATGATCTCAAGTGCAGCAACTTCTTCTGAGACGACCATGGTTCCGATCTGTGCCGCAATGGCTGAGCCTACACAGGCGGCGAGGATCAGTCCCGTCATAAACGGTCCCATTTCCCGAAGCATGGAGACCATGACTGCCGTTCCGATGTTAACTTCCTGGTTGAATTTTCGTAGCTCTATGCCCGTTTGAAGTGCAAGGATCATGCCTGTAAAAACGGCCACAACGGTGATCACCTTAAGGCTTTTAATGCCAGCCATGAACATTTGATCGATGATTTCCCGTCGTGCGCGTCGCGTAAACATGAAGCGTGTTGCAAGTATTGCCTGTACCAGCATGATGCCTGCCAATCCGGCTTCGCGGCAGCTGAAAATAACGCCCCTTCCGATTCTGCCCAGCATGCCTTTTGGAGGCGGAAAAAACTCTGGTTCGCGTGTGATCATTCAGAAGCTCCGTCGGTTACAGCCGCCGAACCTGGTGCCGGAGGCAATTGGCCGAATTTAAGGAAGTATAGCACGGTCCAGCGGCGGTGCAATCCCTGTTGCTCTTTTCTGAGCAACCCTTTAAACAGCGACCATTTTTTTGTCTCCTTGTCAGGACAGACCATGTGATCAAACAATGGAAACAAAGAGGTGTTGTGACTTCCCTTTTTTGTTTTCTGCCGTCGGTATAGTCCCCACAGCAGTTCGGTCTCGACCTCGGAGCCTACGCGTTCGCGTTCGTACAAGGTCCAGAATGCAGACCAGTTTTGCTCTATACCCCGCATCCTGCGGAAAGGCCACAGTTCGAGCACGCGCAAACGTGATATATCGTCTTCGCGCTGGTAGGACATGAGTGGCCATAATTTGAGGTATCGTTTGCGAACAGTGGTTTTTTGCGTGGAGTCTGGTTGCGGGGATGGGGTTTCGTCTATTACATGGGAGACAGAAGTGTCGGGAGTAGATGCATCGGGGACGTGCTCGGACTGGTGCGTAATAAAGGGGAAAAGGTAAAAGCTGCGGAGCGCGGCGGCGGAACGTCTGAGTTCTTGCATACGAATAAAAGGCCATAGCACAAATGAGGAATCAAGAGATCCGGTTGCGTGGTGGCCCCACAGTGGCCAGAGGTAGAGTTTCTTTGCGTCTGGTGTGTGCTTGTATTGAACAAACGGCCAGGGTGACATGATCTCGCGATGATCCTCGCCTTTGGTCGACCGGAAAAAGGGAGGAATGACCATGTATGATTTCTGTCGATTGGTGTTCACTTTTCCGAAGAGTGGAAAAAGCACAAAGCCCTTGCCCTGTTCCTCAGGATAGTCGTAGCGGACAGAGCTCCAAAAAGGCCAGAGTACGAAACGTCGTGTCCATTTGTCTTTCTCTTTTGAATATCCATAGAACGGAAATACGCGAAAACGCTTTGTTCCGTCTCCATGTGTCCACGCGATAATGGGCCAAAGGACGGATCGCGAAACCTGTTCGTTTACCTGGGTCGACATGTAGAGAGGAAAAAGTACAAACCGAATGGTGTCCCGCCAGAACATTTCCCGCACTTCTCCTCCGAACGGCATCAAGGCAAAGAACTGATCGCCCTTCCTGTCTCGCCCGTGTGCAACCAGGGGGAAGAGCATCCAGCGATAACGTGAGTCTGTTTCGGTGTTCCAGTTGCGTCCGTAGACCAGTAGTGCCCGCCATGTTGAACGATTCTCATAATTTCCCGTGCTGGCCAGGGGCCATAGGTAGTCCCTGCGTTCGTGTTGTTGGTTCGGGTCAACGCTCTTGCTGAAAAATGGGCGTAGTGCGGAGAACGTGCGCCCCATGGGGTCGCGGATTGCCTCGATGAATGGTCCCAGGGCCTTCCATTCATTGTTGGTGTGGATTGAGGTGCGTTCGGATAGGATGCATCCCATGTTTACGGAGGCATCGGGACTTTTTGTTGTATCGTGTAGAGCCAGGGTGATTGATGCCGTGCCTGTCAGCAACAAAAACAGAGTTATCCAGCACGTGCGCCTCATGCAGACTCCGTGGGGTAGTTCATTAATTGCTCCCGGAGTCCGAACAGTGAGGCAATGAGTGCGGACCTCACCCACATACCGTTGCGCATTTGGCGCCAGTACATGGCGCGCGGGTCGCTGTCGACATCATGCGAAATCTCAGTGCGGCGCGGGAACGGATGCATGATGATTCCGTCAGGTTTCAGCAGGTCCAGATGGTCGCGCGTAAAGCAATACTCAGAAATATCGATTTGACTGCTTTCGCCTTGTTCGGCATCCCATTCATCCTGTACGCGTGTCACGTAGAGGGCGTCAGCTTCAGGCAGGAGTTCGCTCATGGAGTGAGAGGTCTCCCATTGAACGCCTGCGGCGTCCAACTCTGTAGTGATATCGGTTGAGATTTGTAATGCATCGGGAGCCACGAAATACTGTTTTACTCCGGTGTAATGGGTGAGCAATGCAGAGAGGGATCGGACGGTTCGTCCGCGGCGCAAGTCTCCGACGAACACGATAGACTTGTGGTCAATTCCTCCGCGGTTTTCAAAGCTGCGTTGAAGAGTGTAAATGTCCAGCAGCGCTTGAGTTGGATGCTGGTCTTTACCGGATCCGGCGTTGATGATGGGGACCGGGCGGGTGGTGTTTGACAGCACCCAGGCCATCCGTTCGGCCAAACCTCCCATTTGGCTGCGCATGATAATGAGATCGAAATAGGAACTGAATGTACGTACAGAATCTTCCTGAGATTCGCCTTTGAATTCGCTGGAAGTGGCCGTATTCCGGACTTCTCCGATTCGTATGCCAAGAATTTCACACGCGGAGCAGAAGGAAAGGAAGGTGCGTGTGCTGGGTTGAGTGAAGTAGAGCATGGCTCGCTTGTGAGACAAGAGGCTCTGAAGGTAGTCGTTGCCGGTTTTGCTTTTGGCGAGTTGGCGTATCTTGGTGGTCAACTCGTTGAGTTTGTCAAGTTGGCCCCGGTCGAACTGTTGCGCGATGAGTGCGTGAAGGGGCTTGTTCTTATCTGAGAGGTAAGGGGCCTTTTCTTCCAGCGAAAGGGCCTGAAATTCTTGCCATGCAACTTGCTCTAAACGTTTCATATGCTTTCGCTCCTTCCCGTCCGCACGTTCGCCTTCGCTACCCTGTCGTTGGTATCATCACAGGGCTCAAACCCCGGTCAGATATGCAATCAGAAGAGCCTTTATGGTGTGCATTCGGTTTTCTGCTTCGTCAAATACTCGTGAAAAGGGTGCCTCAAAGACATCATTGGTAACTTCCAGAGCTCCGCTTTCGGCGGTGACTTTGGTGTTGGTATCATGGAATGCCGGCAGGCAATGCAGAAAAATGACACGGTTGTTGTCCAGATTCCCTGTTGCACGCATAAGGTCCATGTTGACCTGGTAAGGCCTCAGGAGCTTCAGGCGGGCATCTTTCTCATCTTCTTCGCCCATGGAAACCCACACGTCGGTATACACGACATTTGCGCCCCTGACACCTTTCATAGGGTCGCTGGTGATGGTGACGGAACTGCCGGTTTGATCGGCGATGGCGCGAGCGTCTTCCACAAGTGTATGAGCGGGCTTGAGTTCTGTCGGGGTGCAGTTCACAAAATGAATACCCGCCTTGACGCAACCGAGCATCAGTGAGTTGGCCACGTTGTTGCGACCGTCGCCAACGTAGGCAAGCCGTAGCCCTTTTAAATCTTTAAACGTTTCCTGCACGGTGAGTAGATCTGCGAGAGCCTGGGTGGGGTGATAGTCGTCGGTGAGTGCGTTCCATACCGGTACACCTGAGAATTCGGCCAGCTGCTCTACGGTTGCCTGTGCGAATCCGCGGTACATGATTCCATCAAACATGCGCCCCAGAACGCGCGCGGTATCGGGTACGGATTCCTTGTATCCCAGATGAATATCCTGAGCTGACAGGTATTCGCTTTGTCCACCCTCGTCGGACAGGGCGACCGCGATGGCGCAGCGCGTACGAGTAGAGGATTTCTCGAAAACGATTGCCACGTTACGGCCGGTCAGGCGCGAATCACGAAGCCCGGAGTGCCGTTCTTGTTTCAATTGAGCGGCCAGGTCGATGATACGTTGCATCTCGGCATTGCTGAGATCGTGCAGTGTCAGGAGATGTCGTCCGGCAAGGTTTATTGTTGGTGTCTGCGTCATGTCCGCTATCCTTCATATGGTCTTTGACGGTCAGGAACTTTTTGTATCCCGCCGCCAGCATGTTGGGAAGCATCTTAATCGGCGCACGCGGGCCAGGCAAATAGAAATACACATGGAACGTGCTGCGGCTGAAGGCTGCTAATCTTCTGCATCGACCTTGTGGATGCTTTCAATGTGTTGTTGTGTCTGCAGGGAAGCCATGGCTTTTTTGCGAGCCTTCCAGCGACGCATCAATAGTTGTACCATTATGGCGATAAGAATGATTCCTATAAGTGCCCGTCCCGGGAGTTGCTGGTTCACCCATCCCAGGTATGTGAAAAGGCGCTCCGAGAAGAAGACCCAGCATACCACAGAGGCTGCGGCACCAATGGATACGGTGCTCATGATGACCCATGTGGGCAACCCCATCAGGTATCCCAGGACGGCGCCCACAATGATGCCGGTCATCCACAACGGTGCCCATACAAATGCGAACACGCCAACGATGCGAAAGCGGCCGAATCGATTCATGCCTTTTTCTGCATGTTTGAACACGTTACGCATCTGCCGATGAAAGAAGTGCCGCTCAATGAAGTTTTCATATGAAAAGATCAGGATCGGATAGGTCACAAGAACGGATAGTATGTCGCAGTACGTAGCAAGTATGATGATGAGCCAATCCGGCATCCCCGAGAGATGCCCCTGGGTTACCGACATGCCTTTCCCGACCAGGATATGGGAGAATCCAAGTGTCAGGACTTCTTCCCACAGGGGGTGTTGCAGTTGCCACATCAAGGCGGCGGCGCCCACCCAGAGGATTGTCATGATGGAGCCGACAATGAAAAGTTTACTCTGTGGCGAGCGCATAAACTGGAACCACAGGCTGCGATGACTAAAGGCGTTCATGATGTGTGTCAACGTGATCGTTTTATTGACTTCTTACAAGGGAAAAGCGCCACGCGGGCTTGATGGGTGCAGGTTGGCCGGAAAAAAAGCCGCGCTCATATGGGCGCGGCTTTCATTCAGGGTGTTGTTATTGCCGGGGTTATGGAGCAACGACCGGTTCGGGCGTTGCTGCAGGTGCCGCTTCCGCAGGAGCGACCGGTTGCGGGGTTTCCGCAGGTCCGGTTGCTTCGGGGGCGGGTGTTGCCACGGCGGGGGCTGCGGTTTCTGCGGGAGTTGTCTCCGGCAGGGCGATGTCTGTCCCCTGGGATGTTTCAGTGGGGCCAGTGCCTACGGTGGGGGTCTGCTGTGGCAACGTTGCGGGTGCCACTGGCGTGGGTGGTGCCGGAGCAATGCCCTCGGTCACGGACGACTCAGCCTTGCCGGACTGTAAGAGTGCCAGCAATGTCGTGTTGGCAAGAAATACAACGGCCAATACGACGGTTGCCTTTGTCAGTACGTTGCCTACACCGGCGCCAAACAGGGATTCTCCCATGCCAGAGCCAAATGCCATTCCCATGCCCTGGCTGCGTGTCTTCTGAACCAGTACTGCACCGATCAGAAGCAGGCCGGAAATCACCTCCACCATGATAAGAAAAAACTTTAGAACCGCCATCATATCTCTTGCTCCTTGTTCAGTGTTCTATTGAGCCGCCTGAACGATCTCAGTGAATGATCGCGCATCAAGTGCTGCGCCGCCGATGAGGCCGCCATCAATGTCCGGTTGAGCAAGCAACTCTACCGCGTTGGCCGGTTTCATGCTACCGCCGTACTGTATGCGAATGCTCTGGGCGGTGTCCTCGTCAAATACTTCCTGAAGTACGCCGCGAATAAATGCATGCACATCCTGGGCTTGCTGAGGGGAGGCTGTGAGTCCCGTTCCAATTGCCCATACAGGTTCGTAGGCGATCACAAGTTTCTTGAGGTCGCCTGAGAGGTCTACCAGTCCATTACGAAGCTGGCGGCCAACGACTTCTTCTGTTTGCTCCGCTTCGCGTTCTTCCTGCGTCTCTCCCACGCAAACGATAGGAATCAGGTTGCCTTCCAGTGCTGCTTTGATCTTGCGGTTAACGACTTCATCGGTTTCATGGAAGTACATTCTTCGCTCGCTGTGGCCCAGAATGACGTAGTGGCAGTAGAGGTCACGGAGCATGGCCGCACAGACTTCCCCCGTGTAGGCTCCGTAGCCTTCCCAATGCATGTTTTGGGCGCCAAGTTTGATTGCTGTATCGGCAATGATGTCGCCCACAACCTTGGTCGCTGTGAATGGCGGGCAAAGCACGACGTCCACATCGGCGACTTCCGCCAGTGCGCGTCGGATTCCCGAGGCGAGGTCTTCTGCCTCGGCCACTGATTTATTCATTTTCCAGTTACCGGCGATAATTTTTTTTCTGAACTTCTGAACCACGACAGGGCCTCCACCTTGAGTTGTCATTATTACTTATCTGAAAGGGCTGCAATCCCCGGAAGCATCTTGCCTTCGAGAAACTCGAGGCTGGCACCGCCACCGGTACTAATATGGGCCATGCGATCGGCAAGGCCACTTTTATTCACGGCGCTGACGCTGTCACCGCCTCCAATAATGCTGACGCCGTCGATGTCTGCCACCGCGCGGGCCAGAGACATGGTGCCTTCAGCAAAAGGAGCCATTTCGAAACAGCCCATGGGGCCATTCCACACCACCGTTTTTGCTTTGGCAATCTCTGCTGCAAAGAGCTTGATGGATTCGGGGCCAATGTCAAGAGCCATCCAACCGTCTTTGATGCCATCTTCACCCACAACGCAGATGTTTGCTTCGGCGCTGAATGCATCGGCAATGACGTGGTCAACAGGCAGGAGCACTTTGACGCCACTGGTTTCCAGTTTGGCCAGGGTTTCGGCGGCCAGCGGGATCTTGTCTTCTTCGACCAGTGAGTTGCCGATCGGAAGGCCCTTGGCACGGTAAAATGTGTAGACCATGCCACCGCCTATAATGATGGAATCCACTTTGTCGGCCAAGTTTATCAAAACATCAATTTTACCGCTGATTTTGGCACCACCGATGATTGCTACGAAGGGCCGCTCGGGCGTTTGCACGGCATTACCCAGGTACTGAATTTCTTTTTCCAGCAGGAATCCTGCAGCGCAGTTGTCGAAATGTTTTGTGACCACAGCCATCGAGGCATGAGCTCGGTGGGCGGTTCCGAATGCATCGCACACATACACATCGCCCAGTTCGGCAAGTTGCGCGGCGAAAACGGTCTGTTTCTGCTTCATGTCGGCTTTTGCGGCCGCTTTTTCATCATCCCCGGCGTCATTGGCGAGCTTTACTTTCCCTTCTTCTTCCGGATGGAATCGAAGGTTTTCAAGAACGGTTACGTCGCCGGGCTGCATGGCATTGACGATGCTGAGGACCTCGTCTCCTACGCAATCAGGCGCAAAGGTGACGGGTTTGCCAAGAAGTTCAGAAAGACGATCGGCGGCAGGTTTCAGGCTGAATTCGGGTTTTGCCTGCCCCTTGGGACGGCCCAGGTGGCTCATGAGCACCAGGGAACCGCCCTGGTTCAGCACATGTTGGATTGAGGGTAATGCGGCGCGGATACGTGTGTCATCGGTGACCGTGGTTCCGTCGAGAGGAACGTTGAAATCCACGCGCATAAGCGTACGTTGCCCCTGGAAATTGATATCTTTGATCGTTTTTTTGTTCATTAATCCGCTGTCCTACTGCGCGTAATGCGCCACCTTTATTATGTAATAAGGACACTGAGGCGATTCATGACCTCAGTGTCCTCGCATTTATTTCAGCTAAAGCCTGTCTCAGACTTACGCAACTGAATCCATGTGCGCAACGAGGTCGAGAATCTTGTTGGAGTAACCCCACTCGTTGTCATACCAGGAGACAACCTTCACGAAGTTGTCAGTCAGTGCAATGCCTGCACCTGCATCAAATACAGAGGTGCGTTCTTCACCGATGAAATCAGTGGAAACAACCTTGTCTTCCGTGTAACCCAGAACACCCTTCAGCTCGCCTTCTGACGCAGCCTTCATGGCGGCCTTGATTTCATCGTACGTTGCGCCCTTTTCGAGGCGGCAGGTCAGGTCCACTACCGAGACGTCACAGGTCGGGATGCGGAAGGCCATACCGGTGAGCTTGCCGTTAAGCTCAGGAATGACTTTGCCCACAGCCTTGGCAGCACCTGTGCTGGACGGAATGATGTTGAAGCCGGCGCCACGGCCACCACGCCAGTCTTTGGCGGACGGGCCATCGGCCGTTTTCTGCGTAGCGGTTACCGCATGTACGGTTGTCATCAGACCTTCGGCAATGCCGTAGTTGTCATTCAGCACCTTGGCGATCGGAGCCAGGCAGTTTGTTGTACAGGATGCGTTGGAAACGAAATCCATGTCTGCCGTATAGGTGTTGTGGTTCACGCCCATCACGAACATCGGTGTGTCGTCCTTTGAAGGAGCAGACATCACAACCTTCTTGGCGCCGGCGTCGATATGCCCCTGAGCGCCTTCCTTTGTCAGGAAAACACCGGTGGACTCAATGATGTACTCTGCGCCGCAGGAAGCCCAGCCGATGTCGGCAGGATTACGCTCGGCAAATACCGCAATGGCATTCCCGTTCACGACCAGTTTGCCGTCCGCAGCACTGACGTCGCCTTTGAAGCGACCATGCACGGAGTCGTACTTGGTCATGTAGGCCATGTAGTCTACATCAATGAATGGATCGTTGATGCCTACGATTTCGATATCATTGCGTTCGCATGCCGCGCGAAAAGCCAGACGGCCAATACGACCAAACCCGTTGATTCCTACTTTGATTGCCATTTTTTTCTCCTCTTACGTGTTGTAAGGTTTATGTTGCTGACGCCGATATTATGTTGGCGCCGTTTTCTCTATCTCGATTCGTTTCCAAATGTCTCTGTTCTGGAAACACCTTGACTTTCTCACCCCTTTTCGGAAACAACGTTCCGGTCAGTGATACTCTTCAAGAGTATTTCAGGTGCATGGGTTTAATGAAGGGGGCGGCGATTGTCAAGCCTTATGGCGGCAAAATTGTACGTCTCTCGTGCGATTTTTGGTGCGAAATCTGTATTTTGAGAGTATTTGTGACAAGGAATTGCTGCAGCTAGAAGAAGAAATGAAACTTATTCAGAAATATTTGTTGCGTGAGCATGTTTTGATGCTGCTGTATTGTCTGGGCGCTATGGCGATGATTCTGGTCATTTATGATCTTTTTGATCACCTTTCCGCTATTTTAAGCCAGAAGCCTACGTTGATTGCCTTGCTCATGTATTATGTATTTTTGCTGGCACCCAGCCTTGAGATTCTGTCGCCTGCTGCATTGTTGTTGGCAACATTGTATACGATATGGCAATTCTCTCGTCGTAATGAGTTGATTGCGATGCGCGCAGGTGGTGTGGGTGTGTATCGGTTGATGGTGCCGTTTTTGGCCGTGGGGTTGGCGATGTCGCTGTTCACTACGATGGTCAAAGAGACGGTTGCACCACGCGCATCGCAGTGGATGGCGGAATTCTCGTCAAAAGGAAAAGGCGAGGAGGGGCGTGTCTATTTCAATCTGCCGCATTACAACGGGGATGGGCGACGGCAATGGATGGTTGGAAAATTGGACTTGAACGAGATGCAGACGCTGCACGACGTTCAGGTGACTTGCGAGCGTGAGGATGGCAGCCGTATGCTGCGGATCAATTCGCCGCAGGCGAGCTGGTTGGACGGGCAGTGGTGGTTTTCAGATCCCGAATTTATGCATTACGATACAAAAGATAATCCGACGCAGGGGGATCAGCCCGTGGCCACTCCGGGGTGTGATCTGGTTCAATTATCGTTTTTGGATGAACGGCCATCTGACTTCGTGAATGAGTTGATCAGTTGGGATTTTCTTTCCACTCGAGCTATCCTGAGATACTTTAAACGGCATCCGCAGCTTTCAAAACGTGATAGGGCACAGAAGTTGCTGTTGTTACATCAGCGGGTTGCGCTTCCGTGGGCAAGTCTTGTGGTGACGCTTTTTGCCATACCAGCGGGAATGAAGGGGGGGCGTAAGAGCCCTGTCGTGGGCATTCTGGCAACGATTGGATGTTTTTTTGGTTATTGGAGTTTGTTTCAGATCGGAACGTTTCTCGGTATGCGGCAGCTTGTTTGGCCGTGGCTGGGGGGCTGGATGGCGAATGCAGTATTTCTCGTGACGGGTGTTGTGATGGTGTTGCGGGTAGAGTAGGGAGCTTCCGGTTGTAAGACGGAGCATAAGCAGGAGAGAGATAATGTCAATACTTGCGGATTTGCTGAAGAATGCGGTTGATGCAGGGGCTTCGGATGTGCACCTCAAATCGAACCAGGAACCATTTTTTCGGGTGCATGGCAGGCTCGGATCAAGTGGGTTTGACGAACTGACGGCGAGTCAGATGCAGCAAATTGTGGATAATATCCTTCCTTCGCATTTGACGGAGGTATTCAAAGAAACACATGAGGCCGATTTCTCACATACCGAGCAGGGTGCAGGGCGTTTTCGTGTGAATATTTTTATGGCGCAAGGGGTGGCCACGGTGGCTATGCGTCATGTGAAGACGGCTATCCCAACGTTCAGTGACCTTCGCCTTCCACCTCAGGTTTCCAAGTTTTCTAAAGTTGAGCGTGGCATTGTCCTTGTGACCGGAACGACGGGTAGTGGTAAATCTACAACATTGGCCGCAGTTATTGGTGAGATCAATCGCACTCAGAAACGGCGTATCATAACGGTGGAGGATCCTGTCGAGTATATCTTTGACGATGATCAATCTGTGATTACGCAGCGTGAAGTAGGACTCGATACGCTTTCTTTTTCGAATGCGCTCAAGCACTTGATGCGACAAGACCCGGACGTCATTCTCATTGGTGAAATGCGCGACTCCACCAGTATCCGCACGGCGTTACTTGCTGCGGAAACCGGGCACCTTGTGTTGTCGACGTTGCATGCCGGTTCAGCAGATCTTGCGGTGCCGCGTATGTTGGATGTTTTTCCGGCGCGTGAACAGGATCAGATTCGCATGGCGTTGGCGGGCAACCTTTATGGTGTGATCTGTCAGCGATTGATGCGCGACACGCGCAACAGCGCAGTGCCTGCTGTGGAGATTATGATCAATACGCCAACGGTGCGAAAGCTCCTGCAAAAAAACCAGTTGGATATGCTGGGTGCTGCTATTGAGACCGGTGAAGACGACGGCATGCAGACGTTCAATCAGTCGATCTTCAAGCTCATTAAGAGTGGGACCATTACGGAGACAGAAGGGATGCGGTTTGCCACAAATCCCGAATCGTTGCGTATGAATCTGCAAGGTATTTTCCTGGACGAGGGACGGCGCATCCTTGGCCAGTAGTCACGATTACATGTTGGGCCCTGAGGTGTGTCTGACTGGTGCTGTGGAGAGCGGATGAAAGCGAGTCGAAGAATCCGTTATGGGTTGGAGTATGTAACCCTGCGTATCGTATTTGCATTTTTCGGGATGATCCCTGTGTCTGTTGCGGTTTTTCTTGCGCGTCGGGTGGCAGGACTCATGTTTCTGTTTGCGCGTTTCCGGCGCAAAACCGCTGTTGAGAATATCCTGCGAGCTGGAATCACTTCGGACCGGCATGCAGCTCTCCGCATTGCCCATGCCTCTTTTTTGCATTTTGGGGCCATGGGCGCAGAGACGCTGAAAGCCGGTGGATTCTTCCGTCGCCATGAAATCTCGGAGTACCTTCAGTTGGCCATGAGCTCTGATGAGACGCGTTATATCATGGCGGATCCGGAGCAGGGTGTGATTTTGGCAACTGCTCATCTTGGAAACTGGGAGCTTGCGGCAACTCGGATGGGTATGGTGAAGCCTATTCTCTCTGTGGCGAGGAAGATGAACAACCCCTATGTGAATCGTTTCCTGGCAGAGGGAACGCACCGTGCCCATATGCGAACCGTACCCAAACGCGGTGGCCGTCGGAGTCCTCTCGTTGCGGCATTGAAAGGTGGCGAATCCATTGCAATTCTGACGGATCAGCATGCTCGTAAGAAAGCAATGGTGGTTGATTTTTTCGGGTTGCCTGCCTCAAGTGAGACGTCTCCTGCACGGTTGCATCTGGCGACAGGCGCACCCATTATCCCTGGTGTTTGTATCCGCGAGGGCAAGATGCGTTATACCATTAAGATGGGTGCCCCCATTCGTCATCAGCGATCGTCGGATCGGGAGGCAGATGTCCATGCTATCCTTCTGGCCATCAACCAGGCGATTGAGCAGTTTATCAAGCAACACCCAGATCAATATCTCTGGTCTCATCGTCGTTGGCGTGTCAATTCCACCGCGGCAGGAAAAGATCAATAGCTGACCGGCTGGGAGGGATTGGCGCATGCCGCAATCAGAAAACCCTGTTGATTCATCTTCGTCGATTCCGCCTGTAGCAGAGGATTTTGCGGATTGGCGCGTTCAGATGGCAAACCTTGTGGACTCTCCTGGAGCTCTGGAAGCACGTTCGGGGCATGCGATTCAGTGGTCATCCCATTGTGACGTTGCCGGGCGTCGGTTCGGCATGCTGGTCACACCATACTATGCCTCGCTTATGAAGGCTCCGCTGGAGCAGGATCCGATTTTCAAAATGTGTGTGCCGGATGCCAGAGAGCTTACGCCGGCATCCTGGCTGACTGCGGACCCGTTGGGGGAGGAGCCGCAGTCCCCTGTGCCGGGGCTTGTGCATCGGTACCGTAATCGTGCGTTGATTCTTGTAACGTCGCGTTGCGCTGTGCATTGTCGCTATTGCATGCGTAAGCGCAAGACGTCGGAAGAAAGACCGTATGAGTTGGATCTGACGCGCGTGTGTGATTATTTGCGTGAACATCCGGAGGTGGATGACGTCATTCTCTCAGGAGGGGATCCGTTGACCTTGGATGATTTCGTAATTGAAACCGTTTTGACTGCAATTCGAACGGTGCCTTCAGTGCGGATTGTTCGTATTGGCACGCGTGTGCCGGTGGTGTTGCCGATGCGGATCACCGATGCCCTGTGCAGCATGTTGCGTCGGTTTCACCCCTTGTATATCAATACGCATTTTAATCATCCTGCCGAGCTCACATCGGAAGCCCGTGTTGCATGTGAGAAATTGGCAGATGTTGGTATCCCCATGGGAAATCAGTCAGTACTTTTGCGCGGCATCAATGATTCGGTTGACGTGCTGGCCGCGCTGTGTTCAGGTCTTTTGGCCATGCGAGTGCGCCCGTATTACCTGCACCAGTGTGATCTGGTTGAAGGGGTTGAACATTTTCGCGTGTCTACGGCAAAGGGGATGGACCTGGTGGCTGCATTACGCTGTCGGCTTGGTGGATTAGCTGTGCCGGTTTTTGCCGTGGATCTTCCTGGTTCGGATTGCAAGATTCCGTTGCAGCAGCCCTATGTGACTGCGCAGACAGATTGCGCAACAGTGCTGCGAAATAAAAACGGTGTTGATCTGCGTTATCCTGAGCCGAGAGAGCTATCCTGATCGTAATGCGGTGATGCCCAGATAAATGAGACCCAGGGCAGTGAGGATGGCTGCGGTCACCAGGCATGAGAGTAATCCTCGACGAACGGGAAGGCCGATGGCATGGGTCGGATAGTGCGGCCGACGTGTGAACTGATAGCGCTGCGCCCGGCTCAGCCGCATACGGGTGTTGATGGCCCAGCCGCATCCCTCCAGCAGTGAACTAAGATCCTGCCGCCTGAGTTTCAAGAAGGCGATCAGGGATGAAGGCATGATGACGATCAGTGCTGCGGTGCTCAACCCGCCGAGCAATTTGAACCAGGACATGGCTGCAAATGTTTTGGCGATGAATGCCAGCGAAGATCCGACCGCAGCAGCGGATACGCTGAGGCCAACAAGTAGTGCTGCCGGGCCGCCGGGAACGCCGGAACCCGTCGGAGTCTGTTTCGCCGCAGGGGGTGCCGCAAGCAGGGCCCCGGTTTGTTTCTGAAGATCATTTTCTGTGGTCGCAGAGATGGCTTCAATCTTGCCTAGCACAAAATTCCACAACCGAACAAAAGGTGCTGCCAGGGCCTCTCGAAAACTGATCGGATTGTCGATGATCTTGACGATTTTTGCATCGTATTCCTGCCTCGCATTATCGAAGAATATGCCACGTTTGCCTACGCGCAGATTGCCTTTGGATCCCGATGTGGCTGGGATGGCAACGGTCATTTTGCGTGTGCCGTCCGGGTTGGAGACGTCCAGGTAGCAGGTAAAGATTCCGCTGGCCTTGGCTGTGCCGCTGTGCGTGGTCATATCGGTCACCTCCAGGGCCAGGCCAAACCAGCGTCCATCAATGACGGCAGCACCTTTTTCGAAAATGGCGGCTTGCTCAGGTGTGTATAGCTCGGAGAAGCTTACGAAGTTGTTTGCAACCCGCAACAGGTGTTTTTGGTAAAGCAGGAGTTGCTTTAATCTTTGGGCCCCCATGCGTACGGCGGCCACGTCAGCGTCTTGTTGTGCGAGAGTTTCTGCCTGTTGGAAGAGATCCCCTCCCAGATACTGTTTGCGCGTTTCCGCGGTGATACCGCCCACCTTGGCATCTTTTTTCAGATCGATGTATGTGGCCACCGGTGCAAAGGCGTTTGTAATCGTACTCCAATCAGATGGCGTGATGTGACGTTTTTCGCTGCCCAGCAGAGGGATGACGATGCGAGTGCGTACTGCCTCAAGCCATTCCCGGTACAGCGGGTTCACGAGGTGGCCTGACAGCGGAAGGCTGTCTTCTTCAATGGGTTTGGCGATGGGTTGATAGGTCAATCGAGATACGACATCCCGAGTGGCATTAATGTTGAAGTCAGCATCCGGTTCTTTCTTGGGAACCTGCGTGACTTCGTCCGCAAAATGACGTGCTTCATGGAATGTGAAGAACGCCTGGACTTTGTCCATATGTTCCTGAAGTAGTGTGTAGGCGGAAAATGTCTGGTCGCCCAGGGGAAGCAATGTGGTGTTATCGCTTGCTTCCGTTTCACTTTCCCAATTCCGGTAATCTTCCAGTGCTGATCTAAATTCGTCCAACTGGCTGCGGTTGACTCCTCGTTTTCCGCTGGCATCCGTCATGGCGTTGACACAGGCAACGGCATCTCTCAGGAACACGATCAATGCGTCGTTGTTCGCTGCATCCGGCACTACAATTCCGTCACCATTTAATGGTTGTTCGGTAAGTTTGTCCAAAAACTCTGCGACCTCTTGCAGGGTGATCTTTTTTGCATCCGCTTTGCCCTGGGCTTTGAGTATGTATTCGGCAGAGGAGAGCAGTGCAGAACCATCGGGACTGTCCTGGTTAATGTTCTCAAGGGCTAAACATTCCTCGCCGGTTGTGACGTCCTCAGGGTTGTTTACACTATTGAGGAACCATGCAATGGCCGCTCTCAATTCATCACTGGTAATCCGTCCGGAACCGTCGCGATCCATGACCGCGACAAGATCGCCTGTATCGGCGAATGCCGGCGAAGGTACGCTGGTAGCCACCCACAGTGCATCATCCAGGTTCAGAACATGGTGAAGATCCTGTGCGTTTTCTATGCGGAGTTGGCACGTCCGACCAAATTGTCGGAATCGCATGGCAGAGTGTTTGTTTGTTGGCATGATCGATAGATTACGGTTGCAGGAAAGGAGCATCAAGTCTATTGCGCATCAATTAAGTCAAAATGATGAGGGCTCGGCTGACTTGCATTAAGCGGGCGTCGCCAGTACGATTCGTTTTCTGAGGAAGGAGTGATTATGGATGTTTTCAAAATACTTTCTGCAAATCCGCGCAGTCGTCCGAAGCCTTTTACGTTCCGTCCCCCGAAAGAGAACCGCTTGGTACGCGCCATTTGTCGGTCAACGGTGTTGCCGGCTCGGATACGCTCGCAGCTAAAAGTAACAGAGATTGAGGTGCAGGGAGATGGGCTTAACCGGTTACGGGCGTTGCAGGGGAACCGTTGCTTATTGATGCCAAGCCATTCGGGGGGACACGAACCCTTGCTTGTGATGCAGATGTCCCGGCAGCTTGGCGTGGACTTTAACTATCTGGCTGCCATGGAAGCTTTTGAGACATCATGGCTGACAGGATGGGTGATGCAGCGAATGGGCGCTTACTCGATCATTCGCGGCACTGCGGACCGCGCATCCTTTCAGATGACACGCCGTATTCTTTCCGAGGGTAAACGTTGGCTGGTGATTTTTCCCGAAGGGCAGACGGTTTGGCAGAACGACACCGTGATCCCGTTTCAGGAGGGGGTCACGCAATTGGCTTTCAAGGCGTATGAAGACTCGGCGAAGCAGGATGCTTCAGCCTCATTGTACTGTGTGCCCATCGCGATAAAATATCAGTACCTCAAAGACATGACGCCCGAGATTGATGCCTCGCTCACTCGCCTGGAGGATCGGGTGCTTGCGGGAAAAGAACGTGCACCGGGTGATATTCCTGAGCGTATACGGCGCGTGAGCGAAGCAGTCCTGATTGCAAACGAAAAGAAACATAGTGTAGTGCCGCCGGAGGGGGCTGACTTTAATACACGCATCCAAGCAATGAAAGAGTTTGTCGTGTCGCGCATTGAAATTCAACTGGGGGTTGAACCCTTGCCGAGCGAGGCATTGCTGGACCGTGTGCGCCGGGCATTCAATTCGGTCGACAGGATTGTGCAGCAGGACGGAGCCACGACGGCCTATGAGAATATGCTTGTTCGGGAGAGACGTGCTACAGCCGGCAGGTTGTATGATGATCTATGGCGCGTGTTACAGTTTATTGCAATATATGCCGATTATATTCGGGAGCGCATGACGGTTGAGCGAATTATGGATGTTCTCTGTCTGCTTGAGATGGAGGTGCTGGGGGAGCGGCGTATGTGGGGGCCACGTAAGGCGTGCATTCGTGTGGGAGACCCTGTGGACCTGAAGACGCATGCTGAAGCATATCACGCCGATAAGCGGAGTGAGGTGAGCCGCGTCACGTTGGATTTGGAAGAGTCCGTGCGAGGTATGCTTGCGGCCATGTCGAGTAACAAGGTGCTCGCAGGGTAGACTGCGGGTTCCGGGCCGTTGTGCGATTAGAATTCTACGGTTCGCGGATGTTCCGGCTCGATTTCATCCATGTAGTATTGGGCGATGACATCCCAGACGTGCTGAGCGGTTTCTACGATGTGGAACAGTTTCAGGTCCTCGGGAGAGATGACCCCTTCCTCTACAAATGCGTCAAAGTTAATGATGCGATCCCAGAATGCTTTGCCCACCAATACGACAGGAATGCGTTTCATCTTGCGTGTCTGAATCAGAGTCAGTGCTTCAAAAAGTTCATCCATGGTTCCAAATCCACCGGGGAATGCTACCAGTGCTTTGGCGCGCATTAAAAAGTGCATTTTGCGTGCTGCGAAATATCTGAACTGAAAACAGAGTTCCGGAGAGATATACGGATTTGGTTTTTGTTCAAATGGCAGCGTAATGTTGAGGCCAATACTTTTGGCTCCAACTTCGTATGCACCGCGATTAGCAGCTTCCATGATACCCGGACCTCCGCCGGTAACCACTACATATTCGCAGCGTCCGTCAAGTTGACATGTTGAAGATACAATACGTCCGAGTTCGCGTGCCTGTTCGTAATATCCTGCGTGTTCCATCCGCTTTTCTGCGCGGCGAAGCTCGGCTCCTGATTCATCGTCTGGTGATTTCTCGAATACGAGCTGTGCGTGCATGAGTGCTTTTTGCGCTTCGGCGAGATCTGGTGTTCGGGCACTGCCGAAAACGACAATGGTTGAGACGATGTCTTCATCCTGTTGCACAAGTTCGGGTTTCAACAACTCCACTTCAAGGCGGATGTGTCGGAGCTCATCGCGTTTGAAAAGGTCCACATCTTCGTATGCCGTTCGATAAGAAGGAGACGCCAGAATTTCTTCGAGGTTTTTTGCAAGGCCTGCGTGAGAGTTGTCATTCATGCCATATCTCCATTAGATAGGATCGATTCGATTTCGCCCGTCTTGATCAGTTCCTCAAGCGATCGATAGCCTTCGATATGGTGCCCATCAATGAAGATTTGAGGGACAAATTCTACGTTTGGCACACGTTTTTTTAATTCTCGAGCATTTTCCGAATCAAGAAGGTCTTCGCCTTTCCAATGGACTTCATAGGTTTCGAAGGATAATCCTCTTGAGCGAAAGAAGTCCATAGCTTCATGGCATAGGCCACACATCTGCGAGAAGAAGATCTCAATCTTTGGTGTCTGGGTCATTTTATTCTCCATATCCGTATTGGGTATTGTCACGGGTACGATGCTATCACAAAGGAAAGTCAGGTTTTAACTAAAAACTGAGAGTAAAGGCCATGGCGTGTCTGGCAGTCAGTCGCGCCAGGGGTCGAACAAGTATTCCAGGCCGTTCACCTTGATCTCATACACTTCTTGCATTAATCGACCGAGTTTACCTTTTGGAAACCCCTTCCGGGAAAACCAGACCACGTAGGGTTCTGGTAGATCCACGAGTCGCATGCCCTTGTGCTTGCCGAACGGCATGCGATACGTCGCCAGCTCCAGCAGCGCATCAGGATCTGGTTTCCCTATATCGTTATCCATGGCTTCTTGCGCTTGTTGGCTTATAAAAACAATATCGAAGAGTCAGGACCGGCATCGCATGGATATCCTGACTGATTTCCGTGTCGCCCTCAATAATTTCTTTAAGAATACGAGCCATCTGCACTGCGATATCAACCAATGAGAATAGCACAAAATTGTGGTGACAAAACCTGTTTACCTCAAAACGTATGTGGGTATGTGAGTGTGTGAGGTTGTGAGAGGGCATCCCGACTTCCCCATGGAGGTCGGGACAGAATTGCCTCCGCCACTTTCACTGGTTTAGAAAACCCACATACTCCCATACCCACATTCATGACGCCGACAGCGTTACACCCACGCACTATTTCGCCACCCCGGGTGGCACTGTGCTTCCCAAACATGTCGCATCGCTTAAAGCTGAATACGGTTCATGTCGCCGCGGCTTACTACTCTGATGTACTCCGTTTCTACGAGCGCACCGCGCAGGTTCTCTGTTAATGTTGCCACTTTGCTGACGGATAACTCCAACGCTGTCAGGTTTACAGCCGCAACATTTGCCAACTCCGACGTACGCACGGGTATGGCAATGTCATCTGAAGCCATAGCTGTGTAGGTTGACCTGGCCGAGGTACCGCGCGCAACCCGGAGATGCAGGCATTTGATAATTCTTATTCTGGCGCTTAGGGAAGGGTGTCTGCTATGGTTCGAGACATGACAATGCGTCGGATGGTTATTTATATTTTGCTTATGGCTCTCGGGGTGCCCGCATGGGCGGGGCAGCCGCAGGAAGAAGCGGACCGCATTCTGGCGTCGGTACAGGGAGTTGACGCATTGCCATCCCTGATGTACACGGCGCGAAGGACATCGACGGGGGAGGGACAACGGATTGCCGATGAGTGGACATTCCGGTATGTGCACCCCGACCGCATCCGGGTGGACTATGCGGACCCGCTGCGTCGCATCGTTGTGATCAACCAGGGCACAATGACGGAATATATTCCTGAGGCCAAGAAGGCCATGGTCACTGCTTTGAACAAGCTCTCGGAAAGCGAGCGAGTGGTGCGGGTATCGCAAGCTCTTTCTCGCGTCGCTGTGATGGGGCTGCGAGCGGGCGACTTTTCCGGCATGATTCCGCAGGTGACGTCGGTGACGCGGGACAAGGAGGGTACGGTCACGATCATGGGAGCCCCCCCCCGCTTTGAGATCGTTGTAGATCCGAAGCGGCAGGTTATACTCTCAAGCACCATTTTCGATGAGGACGGAAAACTTATGCTCCAGACCCGGTCGACCGAGTTCGTTCAGGTCGAGGGGAATGTGTGGTTTCCCCGTCGCGTTAAGACTATGCACCGGGCAGCGGGAACCATGGTTGACAGCCGGATTGCGTTCTCTGGGATTCAGCGGAAAGTCCCGCGCGTGGACGAGGTGTTCCACCTCTCTTTGCCGGAAAATACCGAGATTCTAAGGGGGAACTGATAACGTCCATTTTTTTCTTTTTGTCAGAATGTTTCTTGTGCGCGTGCATGGTTGATAGTAGAATCGAGCCAATGGGTTACACAGCGATATAGCAACACTAGAGGAAGGAGTTGTAGATGAAAAAGGTTCTGTTAATTGTGGTGATAGCGATCATGGCTCTGGGGATTGTGGAGGGAACGGCCACGGCCGCCGATCCGGCTGCGGCCGGTTTGCTTTCCGTGGTGCTGCCCGGTTGCGGTGAGTGGTACAACGGCGGATGGAAAGGTAGTTTTCCATTCGTGGAATGTATCGCGGGTTGGATCTGTCCTTGTGTTCAGGTCACTTCCATGATGGACGCCGTTAACGGCAACGCCGAACGCGATGCGCTCAGAATTGATTTCTGGTCGGCGCCCCGGTAAACCGATCGACAGTGGTTAGAAGTGAGCGGCTGCCTCTTGGGCAGCCGCTCTTTTTTTGATCTTTGCAGTCTTGGGTGGTAGCCAGTGCAATGCGACAAGAATCCGGCGTTAGCATATGCTTCCGGAGCGCATGTTTTCTTCCCTGTTGCCCCCGGATTCTTGTCGCGGCCCCGCGCGAAAGGCGCAGATCAGTCTCCCCTATGAACCGAGCGCAATGTTGGGTGCGGCACCTTGGTATGACCGTTTTGTGTCATGAGGCGGATGGGCCTCAGAAGCGGAAGCTCAACGCGACGAGCGGAACAATAGGCGACCGGAGCTCCGTGTCTTTTTGACTGACAATGTCGCCGAATTCTGACTCCAGCGAACGGATCTCTCGCTCTCGCACGAAACGATTGTGTTTGTGAGCGCCGTTCACGGCGCTGTAAATATTGCCGGCATACCAGGACAGTTCGACAATGGCGAATGCGGTGCCCGTGAAGTCCAGATCTTCGTCGTATGCTTCGATTGCGGCCCATATGAAAGCGGCATTAACCGTGAAGGAGATCAAAGCGTCCCTTTTGCGCCCGACGTATAGCTGTCCAGAGCCGGGAATGACGGCCGAGAGACAACCGGCAGTCGTCGGACTCTTGCGTTGAAATTCAGACGCAGTGGATTCCGCGCGGGACAGGCGAGACTGGAGGTGCTCATCGTTTATCGCGCGTACGGATGCTTGCGCGGCCGGGAGATCTTCGGCGTACAGTCGGCACCAGAAGAGTTCAGCTTGAACTGCGTCCCGTTGGTCGGCGTCAACCCTCTCGAGACATTCCAAAAGCGTTTGGGCGGCATCGGCATAGCTTCCCTGTTTCTTGAGCGCTTCCGCGAGCTTACGCAGCGCCGTGGTGATGACTGCGGTATCGACGGCATGAATGGAGAGTTCCCTGTATGCCCGCTCGGCTTCCTCAAAATGTCCGGCCAGTAGGTAGGACTCCGCGCAGCGTAGCGCGGCATCCATATTTGACGGGTCTTCAAACACTACGCGTTTGTACTCCGTGATCGCCCGAAAGTAGTCCCCTTGCAGGAACAACTCGTCTGCAAAGGCCGATGCGGGTGGCCCGGACTGTGCAGCAAAGGCTGGCACGGCCAGAGACAGAAGCACGCAGAATCCTAGCAAACGGGAGATTTTCATTTCTTGGTCCACCAGAAGTCGTTGTGTTCAAGCGCATCCAGGAAGACTATACGAGGCCCCTTCCTGACGGCCTCGGACGTCTGAAATTCGTTACCTTCGTGCAACAGCCGGTCCGCTGACATCACAATACCGATAAGGACTCCGTGCTTCCTGACGGCTTGCCGGCTGTAAGTCGAGCAGGAGGGGACCATGGCGCACTTTGAGCGCATGATGGCGGACAAGTGTTGCTGGTAGAATGTCAGCCAGAGGCCGCAGGCATACGAGGCCGTGGTGCGGATTTCCTCGGACTGAAAGTGCTGGGTTCTCTTGGTTTGCCTGAGCTGCGACCGATTGAAAGACCAGGGGGCATCGCAATGCAGCGTATGAATTCCTGAATTTGCGGATATCAATCTTTCGACAAGAGAAACATTCTCTTCCGCGGATATCCCCAAAGGGACCAAGAGTAAAAGTGTCAGACTAGAGAGTAACCACCGATTCATTCTGGCTCACTTTATTGAAATTGAGTTACCTGTGTCTGGTTGCGAGACTAATTGTGGAGACGTAGACTGTCAAAATTAAAGATGAAGGTTGCATGAGAGCCCGCCTTCGTGTCGATCGCTTTCTGCTCTTGGCAGCTACGGCGTGGCAGCCTCCGCTCTTGCTGCGCTGCGAGCGTAGGCTGGTGGAGCGGAGCGGGTTCGAACCGCCGACCCCCACGTTGCGAACGTGGTGCTCTACCAACTGAGCTACCGCCCCACAAAAATGAGGGGGGCATGTATAGGATATTGGTCTTGAAAACGCAAGCTTCTTTGCGGGCCATTGTGAGTGGACACGTTAATCGTCGCTGCCGCCAAGCAGGCCGGATCGCAGCAGGTAGTATAGAAGTGTCATCAGTGATGTGACGGCGGCGGCGACGTATGTCATGAATGCCGCGTTGAGTACACGGCCGGCGGAGCTGCTCTCTTGCTCACTGACGATTCCGCAGGAAACCATCAGTCGCTTGGCTCGCGCGGATGCATCCCACTCGACGGGTAAGGTGACGAGTGAGAAGAGTACGGCTAATCCGAACAAGAGCGCCCCAATCTTCATCAATGGCGCAATGCGAAGGAATAGCCCGCCCATGAACAGGAAATATGACAGGTTGGTTCCGACTTGCGTCATGGGGACAAGGCTGGATCGCAGCATGAGGGGTGCATAGCGTGATGCGTGTTGTAACGCATGACCGGCCTCGTGGCAGGCTACGCCGATAGCCGATAACGATCGGGATTGGTAGACATCCGGAGATAAACGAAGCGTCCGGCTTCTCGGATCATAATGATCTGAGAGAAAGCCCCGTACCGGCTCGATCGTGACGTCGTGAATGCCCTGCGAGTTCATCAGTGCTTGAGCGGCTTGGGCTCCACTCATGCCGCGTCGCGACGCTACACGACTGTAGCGGTTGAACGTCGTCTTTGTGAAGAGCGTCGCCAGTCCCGCCAGCAGCATAGCCGGCAGCATGAACAACATGTAGTCAAAGTACATAAACATGGTCAGAACCCTTTATTCCGTAACGCGCACGGTGACGTAGCGGCTGCCGCGGCCATCGGTTATCTTCAGTAGAATGACCTCAGCATCGCTGGCATCGGCCAGTGCCTGGTTGAAGGATTCCAGGGTGTCGATGTTCTGTCGGTTGACGCTGGTCACCAACATGCCCTGTCGTAGGCCCGCGTTCCATGCCGCCCCTCCCAGTTTGACCTCAGTGATGAGTACGCCTTTGGTTTCTTGATCAAGACGCAGTTGTCGTGCGATCTCGGGGGTGAGTTCCGTCACGGAAAGTCCTATCTTTTCCGTTGTATCTGCTGCGGTTTCGGTTGCTTCCGGTTCTTCTCCCGGAAGTTCTCCTGTGACTGCTTTGATCGTTTTTTTCTTTCTGTCCCGGAAGAGGGTTAGCTTAACTTCAGTGCCTGGTGACAAGGCTGCAATGCTGTTGCGGAACGTGCCGGTTTCTTTAACTTTTTTGCCATCCACGTGTGTGATGATATCGCCTTCCTTCAGACCGGACTTCTCGGCTGCACTGTCTTCCATGACCTGGGAAATCAGAATGCCCTCGGCCGCGTCCAGTCCGAAAGAACTCGCCATGTCTTTATCCACGGTTTGGATATAAACGCCCAAATATCCACGAACCACTTTTCCGTTAGTCAGAAGCTGATCTTTGATGGATCGAGCCATGTTGATGGGAATGGCAAAACCGATGCCCATGTATCCGCCGCTTTGGCTGTATATGGCTGTGTTGACACCGATGACTTCGCCGCGGATGTTCAGGAGCGGGCCTCCGGAGTTCCCCGGGTTGATGGCGGCATCGGTTTGTATGAAATTCTCGTAGTCAGCAATCCCGATATTGCTTCGGCCTTTGGCGCTGACGATGCCGGCTGTGACGGTTTCTGTGAGTCCGAAGGGATTGCCGACAGCGATAACCCATTCGCCAATCTCAAGCACATCGGAGTCACCCAGTGTGAGGAAGGGGAAGTCGTCACCTTTGATTCGGATGACGGCCACCTCGGACTTGGCATCTGATCCGACCTTTTCTGCCTGGAACTTGCGACCGTCGTGCAGGGTGACGGTAATACGGTCGGCATCGCCGACAACATGGTTGTTGGTGAGTATGTCACCGTCTTTACTGATGAGGAACCCGGAGCCTTGGCCCATCTGCCGGTAGTGGCGGGGTTGGCGGGGCGGGTGGGGTTGTCCAAAGTAGCGCTCAAAGAACTCCTCCCCGAAGAATTCAAACGGGTTGTTGTAGGTACCGTGATGCCCTGACATGCCGCTGGCAACGTCCTTTTCTACTTCGATAAAAACGACCGCGGCGATTGCTTTCTTCGCGATCGTTGTAAATGCGGATCCTGTCTCCTTCAGAATCTGTACATGATTTTCCTCGGCACGTGTTTCCTGGCTCATGAAGCCCATGGAAACCGTCAGAATCAGCATGCTTGACCAGACAGCAATGTTCTTATGGTGATGGCTCATTCAATACCTCCTGCAGTTTTTCGTATTTTATTATATTTTATGCAACTATCGTTTGAAAATATATTAGCAGGTCTCGTTCCATTCGCGAAAGCACATATAAAGAAGCTTGAACGTTGATTCAAACGGCACATGCTGTCGCACTGGTGAGTCATTCTGTTACACCGTTGTGAGACAGAATATAAAGCTCAGGATGCAGGGGGAGCCTTTGCTTTTTCCTCTTCCGGGGGAGGGCGTTCAAAGTCTTTGCAGAGGTCGGTGGCGTCAACGTCGCGCTCGTGCAAACCGCACCTCTGTGTGAATGGATTGACAATGTAGTGTTTGCAGTAGCGGCAGCATCGCTGCCGTTCTGTATCTGAGAAGATGTCCGGGTCATCGTTGTCTGTATCATCTCCAAAGATGTCTTTCAGCGGATTTGCTTTGGGTGACTGCGGCGTTTCTTCCTCTTCAAATTCGTATCCACAGTCCGAACAAAAGCGCTTATCGCCCACTTTCTGAAATCCGTCGTAGATGGGTTCGCGCCGAATAAACGTTTGTTCTCCACAAGCGGGACATCGTGCTTCCAATGTGGGTGTCATCTTCGCACCCTCCTCCTCATAGGGTTACGTCAGGGAGTTTCGAGTACAGCGCGGATACGCCGCACTCCGGCACTCGAAGACCCTTCTTTCTTAATGCGGAATCGTCCTAATTCGCCGGTGCGTTCGACATGGGGCCCCCCGCAGACTTCCATTGAGAAGTCGCCAATGGTATAGACTTTGACCTGTTCGTCATATTTGTCTGAGAACAGGGCCATGGCACCGTTGGTACGTGCCTCTCCCACAGTCATAACCTGCATCGAGACCGGAAGATCTTTTTGAATCGTTTCGTTGACGATATCTTCCACGCGTTGCTTCTCTTCGTCTGTCATCCTGGCAGGGTGCGAGAAATCAAAACGCAGCCGATCGGCGGTAATGTTGGATCCCTTTTGCTCCACGTGATCTCCCAGAACCATGCGCAGAGCCTTGTGCAACAAGTGCGTGGCTGAATGCAGGCGTGTTGTGGCCTCGGAGTGATCCTGCAGGCCGCCCTTGAATGCTTTGTCTGCGCCCTTTTTGGATAGTTCGCGATGTTTGGCAAAAGCCTTGTCGAACCCTTTGCGGTCTACGCTCAATCCGCGTTCTGAGCAAATCTCCTCTGTGAATTCGAGCGGGAATCCGTAGGTGTCGAACAGCCGGAACGCCACGCGGCCGGAGACCATAGTCTGGTTGTGCTTGAGCATATTCTCAAGCACTTTGTCTAATTCGAGCGTGCCGCGGTTGAGCGTCTTTTCAAATCGCTTTTCTTCGGCTATCAATTCTCCCAGAATCCGGTCCCGGTTTGTTTCCAGCTCCGGGTAGGCATGCTTGTAGGTGTCTACGATTGTTTCGGCAATATTTTTTGAGAATCCGGTTTCCAATCCCAGTTGCAGTGCGTAACGTACGGCGCGGCGGATCAAGCGGCGCAGTACGTATCCTTGACCGAGATTGGACGGTACGACGCCCCTGGGATCACCGAGCACAAACACGGAGCTACGAATATGGTCGGCCACAACGCGGAACGCATGACCGGTTGCATCATCCTGATCCATGTGGCGGCCACAGCCATCGCTGATGGCGTTGGTGATGGGGGTGAACAGTTCAGTTCCGAACACGGATGGTTTGCCCTGTAGCATGGCGATGGTGCGTTCCACGCCCATGCCGGTGTCCACGTTCTGCTGGCTCAACGGCTCGTATGTTCCCTCGGCAGTCTTGCGGTACTGCATGAATACATCGTTCCAGATCTCGAAGAACTTACCGCAGGAGCAACCCGGGCGGCAATCCGGTCCGCAGGCTGTCTTGCCGGTGTCGATGAACATTTCCGTATCCGGGCCACAGGGACCTGTTTCTCCGGCAGGCCCCCACCAGTTGTCTTCCATGGGGAGTGCTACGATGTGTTCCCGCGGGATACCCAGTTTCTGCCATATGCCAATAGATTCTTCGTCCATAGGGACCGTCTCATTGCCTTCGAAGACGGAAATGAAAAGTTTTCCGGCGTCAAACCCAAGGTATTGCTGAGATGTCAGGAACTCATAGGACCATGTGATCGCTTCTTCTTTGAAGTAGTCGCCTAGAGACCAATTGCCGAGCATCTCAAAGAAGGTGAGGTGTGTACTGTCGCCGACGGAATCAATGTCTCCGGTTCGGATGCATTTCTGGCAGTCGCACAGGCGTGTTCCGGCAGGATGGGTTTCTCCCAGAAGGTATGGCACGAGTGGGTGCATGCCGGCGGTGGTAAAGAGAACCGTCGGGTCATTTTCCGGGATCAATGAGGCACCCGAGATAACGGAGTGCCCCTTTTCTTTGAAGAATCCCAGGTACATACTGCGGAGTTCGTCAGCGGTCATGTGTCACATTCCTTGTTGTTTCTGTAAGTTGGGTAGGGCAGTGGGCCTGCAAACCCCTATTTCTGTTCTGCCATTTTTGCTTTGACTGCAGCGATCAGCTTCTCTGTAAGCTCGGGGTTCTCCTCCAGATGCATTCGTGCGGCCTGCTGTCCCTGCCCGAGTTGTTCGCCGTCATAGGCCAGCCAAGAGCCGCGCTTCTCAATAAGGTTGAATTTCATGGCTGAATCCAGCACTGAACCTTCCCAAGTGATTCCCTGGGCATAGAGAATGTCAAATTCAGCCTGCGTGAACGGGGGCGCTACTTTGTTTTTGACCACTTTAACACGCGTGCGGTTTCCGGTCACATTGCCTGCGCTGTCCTTGATGGCACCGATGCGGCGAATATCGAGACGGACGGAGGAGTAGAACTTCAGTGCTCTGCCGCCTGGTGTTGTCTCGGGATTACCGAACATGACGCCGATTTTCTCGCGGATCTGGTTAGTGAAAATGCATAGGGTTTTGGACTGCGCAATGGCACTTGTCAATTTTCGCATTGCTTGAGACATCAGGCGTGCCTGCAAACCAACGTGGGCATCGCCCATGTTACCGTCCAGTTCTGCGCGCGGTGTCAGGGCTGCCACAGAGTCTACGACCACGATATCCAGAGCCGCGCTACGGACGAGTGTTTCGGTGATTGTTAATGCTTCTTCTCCCGAACCGGGCTGAGAGACCAGAAGGTCATCAAGGTTGACGCCAATCTTGCTGGCATATCCCGGGTCCATGGCATGTTCGGCATCCACAAATGCAGCCAGTCCCCCGGATTTCTGTGCGTTGGCGATCAGATGAAGCGTCAGGGTTGTTTTTCCTGAGGATTCCGGTCCAAAGATTTCCACAACGCGGCCACGCGGGAGCCCCCCGGTGCCCAATGCCATATCCAGAGAGAAAGAGCCAGTGGAAATGCAGGGGATTTTGTCCAAGGCCGATGCGTCACCCATGCGCATGATGGCGCCTTCGCCAAATTCTTTCTTGATTTGAGCCAGCACGGCGTTGAGTTCTTTAGGATATTCTTTTTCTGGTTCTTTCGCCATTTTCATCTCCTCGTTTAGTTAAGATGTCTCGTAGGAACACAAGTGCAGCGTCGCTACTTACCCACTGCAACTCTTCTCTTGTCCCACTGTTTTGTATCTGTTTGACATTACATTGTTCCGGTGTTGCCACGCTGATATAGGCTAACCCTACCGGTTTCTCCTTTGACCCACCCGTGGGGCCCATAATCCCTGAGATGGCAACTGCGACGTCGGCATCAGTTGCGGTGCAAGCACCCAAGGCCATTTGCCTTGCCACGGTCTCGCTGACGGCCCCTTGTACCTCGATGTCAGTAGCCTGAACCGCAAGCAGGCGAACTTTGATCGCATTGGCATAGGCAATGATCCCACCCAGAAGATAGTCCGAGCTGCCGCTAATGCGGGCAATGCGGTGAGCGATCAGCCCCGCCGTACACGATTCTGCGGTTGCCAGCTTCAGCTTTTGCTTCCGCAGCAGAGATCCCACTTCTGCAGCGAGTAAATCTTTCGGTTCATTATCTTCACGTACTGTAGGCACTGCCATCTCTTAATTTTGTTCGGCAGTGGGTTGCCGTGGGTTTAGTCTTCATACCCATTCGGGTGTTCCTGGTGCCATTGCCATGCACTTTCGATGATCTTTCGCAAGTCATCAAGCTTCGGTTTCCATCCGAGAATAGTTTTTGCTTTTTCGTTGCCTGCAACAAGTCGAGGAGGATCGCCGGGGCGGCGGGGGGCAATGACGGCCGGGATTTCATGGCCGGTCACTTCGCGGGCCATATCAATGACCTCTTTGACGGAGTATCCTGTTCCTGTCCCAAGGTTGAATGGACCGGAATGATCGCCCGTCAAGGCCAGGATGTGTGCCTGTGCCAGATCGACAATATGGATGTAGTCGCGCAGGCAGGTTCCGTCAGGGGTCTCATAGTCTTCGCCGAAGATCGAAATGTGTTCACGTTGTCCAAGGGCAACCTGTAGAATGAGCGGGATCAGGTGTGTTTCAGGTGCGTGGTCTTCTCCGAATTTCTCCGTGGCGCCGCAGGCGTTGAAATAGCGCAGAAAGACGGATTGGATGCCATGGATATCCTGGTACCAACGAAGCGCTTTTTCAAAAGCCAATTTCGACTCGCCATAGGGATTTTCCGGGCGCTGAAGCGTGTCTTCCGTGATGGGCACACGATCAGGCTGGCCATAGGTTGCGCAGGTTGAGGAAAAGACGATCTTGTTGATTTCTGCCTTTTGCATTGCATCCGCAAGGTTGATGCCTCCGATGACATTGTTGCGGTAATACATGCCGGGATCTTCCATCGATTCCCCAACCAATGCGTAGGCTGCGAAATGCAGGACAGCATCGGGTTTGGTCTGTTGCATGACGGTACAGATGGCTTCTTTGTCGCGGAGGTTTCCCTGCTCAAACGTGGCGCGATCATCAATGGCTGACCGGTGACCACGTTCCAGGCTGTCGAATACCACGACGTCGTGCCCTTTGTTCAGTAAGAGTTCTGTGGTGACGCTGCCGATGTAGCCTGCTCCGCCTGTAACGAACACCTTCATGCTGACGTCTCATCCTTGTTTGTTTCGTTTGTGATCAGCGTTTGCATGTTTTTTTCCAATGCATCAATTCGTGCCTTGAGTTTCGGAAGTCGGTGGACCAGCGCATCTATACGTCGTGCCTCTCTGAATGGGCGGGCAGGATATCCAACAACGAAACTGTCGGGGGGGATATTCTTTGTGATGCCCGCCTGACCGCCGACAAGGGTATTATCGCCCACGTTCAGATGTCCTGCGATGCCGACTTGTCCGGCCATTTGTACGCCTGATCCTATGTTGCAACTTCCCGCAATGCCGACCTGTGATGCAAGCGCTGTGTGTGCACCGATTCGCACGTTATGTGCCACTTGTACCAGGTTGTCGAGTTTGACGCCGTCTTCGATAATAGTACGGCCAAAACGGGCGCGGTCGATCGTTGTATTCGCACCGATTTCAACATCGTCGCCCAGTTCTACGTAACCGACTTGCGGCACTTTGACCCACGTCCCGTCAACGGGTGTATAACCGAAGCCATCGCTACCCAGTTGTGCGCCGCTGTGAATGATCGCCCGGTCGCCCACAATGGTGCGTTCCCGCAATGTGACGTGCGGATAGAACAGACAATTTTCTCCGATGTGACAGCCGTGACCGATGTAGCATGAGGCAACAAGAACTGTTCCGGATGCAATGGATGCACCACTTTCAATGACGCAAAGGGGTCCCACGCTGACGTCCGACGCCAGTTTTGCGTCGTCCGCAACAACGGCCGTGTCATGTATGCCTTGTGTATAGTGAGGGGGTGGCGGGCTCAGGAGTAGCGCGGCTTTTGTGAAGGCCGCATTAGGATTGTCCACACGAACAAGGATTGCCGAGCACTCGCCTTCCCATTCTTGATTCACAAGGACGGCTGAGGCGTGCGTGGAGGCCACGGCATCTGTATATTTTGTGCTGATGAGGAATGATAGATCCCCTTCTTTGGCATCATCAAGTGATGACAATCCAAGGATTTCCAGGTTCTGACCGCCTTCAATTTGACCGCCTATTTCTTCAGCAATGGTTTTGAGATCCATGATCGACTTACTCCTCTTCGTTCGTCCGCGTGAGCATCAGGATGGCATCGGTAATATTGTTAGCCCCATCATGGTATACGACGGAGGTCAACCCGGATGCGCCGGTCTCGCTGAAGTCGAGAATCATCGTGTAGCCTTCTTTAGCGGCGTATGCGGAAATGAGCGTCTTGATCTTTTCTATAATTCGTTGGCGGGAGCGAAGGCGCTGATCAGATACCTGTTTTTGTCGGAATTCAAATGTCTCTCGCATTTGTTGCTCCAGATCGCGCAGTACTTCTCGTTTGGCTGCAACAAGAGTTTCTTTTTCGGTGCGAACACTTTGACTCCAGGCTTTGTTCTGAGCATCTTTACGAGCCGCATCGTATGCCTCTTTCTCGGATTGAAATTTCTCGAGAAGGGTTTTGCGTTCTTGCTCAAATTCTTTCACTTTCTGCTCGATCGCCTCTTCGGCGGTACGTGTGTCAGGATGGGTGTTGAAGATTTTAGCCATATCGACAACGCCAATTTTGGTATTCTCCGCCAAGCTGTGTGAAAGTGGAGTCAGCAGTGCTGCCAGAAAACTCAAGATAATCAGTTTACGCATGTTCATTGTTTTTTTCCTTTTGGTTAATATCCGATCCAGAATACCCAGGGATCTTCCTCGGTCAGTTCGTCATCCGAGTCAATAACCCAGGCACGGTCAATGCGAATGGGGAATCCCGGCAGGTCGAAACGAAACCCAATGCCCGCAGTTGATGCAATGTCATCTGGTTGTATTTCATAGGCATCTGTCCAGACATTGCCTGCGTCCACGAAGCCTGCGAGACGGATACCTTTAACGATGGGTATCGTATACTCTGCACTGGCAAATGCGAGGCTCTTTCCTCCCACTGGACGATAATCGGTGGTGGCGCTGGAACCTACAGGAACGGCCTTGGGCCCCACGTCTCGGTATTCAAAGCCACGCAAGCTGCGACCGCCGCCAAGAAAAAGCCGATCCGAAATGCTCAAATCATATGAATCGCCATACTCTTCCACGACTTCGTACCGGAAACGGAGAGAGATGACATGGCTCAACCAGGGCGAGAAAAATTGGTTCCAACGTGTTCCGATTCGGTAGAGTTCGGCATCCCCGCCAAAAAGCCCACCGGCCATCTCATAGAAGACGGAGGCGCGTGTTCCACGTGTGGGAACAAAGGAGCGATTCCGGGTGTCGTGCAAAAACGTCAGCCGGAATGAACTTTGCATGGTGTCCTCAACGCGGTTAAAGCTGTAGGGCTCTTCGCTTTCCACTACGACATATTGATTGGTGTCGGAGGTGTCTGTCACTTCCCGGGTTTCGATGCGGTAGCGCAGTTCGATGCGGTTGCGTCCCGGCAGTGATTTGGCCAGGGAAGGGGAGAAGCCTGTGCGCTTGAGATCATATTCATCGTAGTCGACTTCACTGCGGTACAGGTCGAACCCGAGTGCCAGTTTTCGGTCCAGGAACCAGGGCTCAACAAATGAGATATCAAATTCGGTCCGTCTTTTTCCGAGTTCACCGCGCAGTCGGAGCTTCTGGCCTCCGCCTGTAAAGCGGGGCCAGTTTTTGAGATCAAAATTCCCCTGCGAAACTTCAAGGAACCCGATGGCTTTGTCGATGCTTGAAAAGCCGGCACCGACCATGAACTGGCCGGTTGGTTTCTCTTCCACATCAATAAGCAAATCCTTCTGGTTCTCCCATGCGGTGTCCAGGGGCAGCGCATCCACCCGAGAGAAGAAGCCGAGGTTACGCAGCCGATTCTCGCTTCGCCGCACTTTGACACCGTCATAGATTTCCCCGGGATAAGCGAGCAGCTCGCGGCGCAGTACTTTATCGCGCGTACGATCGTTTCCCTGAATCAGTATGTTGCGAAGATGAGTCAGCACACCCTCTTTCACCGTGAAATGAATGTCCGTTGTATGGTTGTCCTCATGCGGAGTCAAGGTGTGTGCAACGCGAGTGCGCAGGTAGCCTTTTGACTCGTAATAATCGCGAATGGCGGATGCAGCATGGCCAATTGCTCGCATGGATGCCACGTTGCCCGGTTTTATGACGCGTGCAGCCGCTCGTGCCACGTCTGGTTGCGGAAACAGCGTGATGCCGCTGATGGTGACCTTCCCCACATAATAGGGTTCGCCTTCCTGCACCTTTACCTGAATCACGGGTTTCTTGCCCGGGATGCGGGTGACCTGAAGTGGTGCGATGTGTGTATCCAGATAACCGCGATCCCGATAGGCATCCTGCATAGCCACCCGGTATGTGGTTAGATCGTCAGCCTCGTAATCAAGGCTCTTGAAGAATCGGAATGGATTCCACCAGTTGGGGTAGTGTACGGTGTCAAGAAGGTCGCGACGTTTGATGCTCTGATTGCCCTGAATGCCGAATTTTCGCACCTTTTCTTTGCGGCCTTCGTTAATGGTCAGCCTCACGCGTGCTTGGGACAGATCCTTGTTTACGGGATGAATGGTCCAGGAGATCTTGGCGTGGTTGTAGTGGTAACGAGCATATTCATCGACGAGAGCACGGGTATGTGCTCCGAGAACCTGATCGTCAACAAGATCACCCGGTGACAGGTTAACCAGGTTGCGAATGCGTCGGGCACGCAAACGGTCCTGGCCTTTGACTTCGATAGGCTCCATAAGCGTCCAGCGGTTGACAAACCCGTAGACCAGTATGACGCCATCGTCGTGAGGGATGATAGAGACTTTGACGTCGGAAAACAGTCCTGTATCCAGCAAGGCGCGGACATCATGAGCAATGGTATTGCGTCCGAGTTCTTCTCCCGTACGAGCCTTGGTGTGTGCATTGATGACACTGGTGTTAAGGGTGCCCTGAGCATGATTGACAAAGCGGATTTCGCGTACCGTTCGTGAAGCCGCACGGCTTTGCAGGGGAATGCACGTTGCACTTAGAAGGACTAGAAAGAGGGTGAGGGTGTATTGCTTCATGCGGGGTCCATCTCCTCGTCTGCAGGAACAAAGTCAGCCATCTCGTCGGAGCCATCCACCCCGTGCTCTCGATCACGGAATCGTGTCAGGGTATCTTCAAAATTCAGCCGGACTTCTCCGGTTGGCCCGTTTCGTTGTTTGGCGACATCAATAATAGCCAGGGTCTCATCCTCTGATTCTTCGTCGTCTGGATATTTGCAGGGTCTACGCAACATGCAGACTACATCGGCATCTTGTTCGATTGCTCCGGAATCACGCAGGTCTGAGAGTTTGGGTTTTCCGCTCTTGTCGCGTTGTTCCGGGGCACGGCTAAGCTGACTGAGCACCAGAATAGGAATCTTCAGTTCTTTAGCCATGGCTTTGATGTTTCCAGAGATATGCGAGGTCTCAATCTGTCGGCCCTGTCGTGCGTATTCGCGCGAATGGAGCAGTTGGAGGTAGTCGATAACAATAAGCTGAACGTCATTCTTCTTCTTCATGCGGCGCGCACGCGCGCGCAGTTCCGTGACGTCGAGTCCACCGGTGTCGTCCAGAAAGATGGGGATTTTCATCAGAACGGATGCAGAATTAGTCAATTTTTTATGTGCTGATTTAGAGAGGAAACCACGCGTGAGGTCAAAGGATGACACTCCGGCGTGGCAGCACAGCATGCGCATGACGAGGGATTCCTGTGACATTTCGAGACTGAAAATGCCGACGGGATGAGCCTGTCCATCCGGATCCCCGACGCCCAGCGCTACATTTTCTACAATGTTCATGGCCAGCGAGGTTTTGCCCATAGAGGGTCGTGCCGCAAGCACGATCATTTCCCCGCCCCGCAGTCCGAGTAACTTCTTGTCCAGGTTTGCAAACCCGCTGGAGATTCCGGTTAGGCCGCGGCGACTGGTCAGAATCGTATCAATTTGAGACATGGTGCTTTTGACGGCAGAGTCCCAGGCCGCCATGACACCGTGTTGTTTTTCGGTAATGTCCAGGAAGGCCTGTTCGGCACGGCTGAGCATGACATCGGCAGAATCAGTGGATTCGTAACATTCCTGCTGAGCCTTTTGCGCACAGGTGATAATTGACCGCAGAAGATGTTTTTGTCGCACGATGTCGATATAGTATTCGGCATGTGCAGCGGTGGGTGTGGAGTCGATGAGACTATCGAGAGAGGCATCGCCGCCCACGGAGTCCAGACGATCTGTGGCGCGCAAGCGCTCCGTGAGTGTCAGGATATCGATCGCAGAGCCCTGCTGCATCATTTCGGTCAGGGTCGTATAAATGACCCGATGCGCGGGAACGTAGAACGATTCGGCTTCGAGCTGACTTTCAACGCATAGGTCGAGAACGCGCATGGCGTCCAGAAGCACGGAGCCCAGGACGCCACGTTCGGCTTCTTCGCTATACGGTGGAATCCGGTCGATCCGGTTGGGAGGGGACGCGGATTCGTTCGCCATGGGTTTTTACTCCTCGACTACCCACACCTTGATTGTCGCTGTGACATCGTGCGGTAGCTTAACGGTGATGTCGTAGCAGCCCAATTCCTTGATGGGATTCTCAAGGATAACGGCGTGGCGATCAATCTCAATTCCCTGCTGATTGAGTGCGTCAGCAATATCTGCAGTGGATACTGATCCGTAGAGTTTCTGATCTTCTCCCGCTTTGACAGCAATTGTGCAGGATGCCTGTTTCAGGCGATCTGCGACGGCCTGTGATTCTTTCTTTTGCTCAGCACGCAGTACTGCGCGCTGCGCTTGCAGCTTAACGAGACGGCGGCGTGTCGCCTCCGTTACAGGTGCAGCGAGATCTTTCGGCAACAGATAGTTGCGAGCATAACCGTCAGCCACTGTGACGATATCGCCTTCGGACCCCAGGTTGGGGACATTATCCATGAGAAGCACTTCTTGAGCCATTGTTTTTTTCCTCAAATCTTCCATCGCGTGAAATGACGCGGCGGTATTATGGTTTGTGTTTGTTTGGCTGACTCAGGCCATGAGGCCCATTTGACGAGCACGACGAACGCCTCGCTTGATCTGCCGTTGTTGTTTCGCACATGCGCCTGTCAGGCGTGAGGGAATAATCTTCCCGTGTTCTGTTACAAAGCGTCTCAGTAGATCGTAATCCTGGGACCCAATGTTTTTTATACCCTCGAGATGTCGAGACTGTTTCTTGAGCGTCATCTCTAATCGTGGTCTGCGTTTCTTCTGCATTCTTTTCATTAATGTCCTCCAGTGGACAGGCCCTTAAAAGGGCAGGTTATCATCATCACCCAAGTTGTCAGACGGTCCGGGGGGTGGGGCCGGTTGTTCCGTGTTTGTATTGTTTGTTTCCGTAGTGACGGGCGTTCCGGCAGGAGCGCTGACCGTTGTATCGGAGAATTCAGCCTTTCGCGGCGAGCCAAGAAACTGAACGCGTTGCGCACGGACACGCAAGCGACTGCGCTTGGTGCCATCCTGTGCTTCCCATTTATCCAGATGCAGGCGGCCTTCCACCAGTACGGGAGATCCCTTTGATAGATATTTTCCGCAGGTTTCAGCTTGTTTTTGCCATGCGACTACATCCACATAGCATGTTTTCTCGACATTCTCTCCTGTGGTCCGGTTCCGGTACGATTCATTAATGGCCACGCTGAGGTCCGCTACGGCAGTGCCGTCCGGCAAGTACTTGACTTCCGGGTCCTTGGTCAGGTTCCCGGCCAGGTAAACGCGGTTCATTGATGGCATGTTGTTCTGTCCTTTCAGAGCTCGAGAGAATCGTTAGGCCTGAGCAACTACTTTGTCTTTTGGCGCGTCGTCCTCTGCTTTTGCTTCGGGCTTTGGCGCGTACTTGGTCAAGGTGTTTTCGTCGGCCTTCAGAATCTGTACTCGAAATAGATCATCATTCAATTTGAACCGCTTGTTCAGGGAAACGATGGATTCCGGGGCTGCATCAAAGGCCATCCAGACATACACGCCGGACTCCTTTTTGTTCATGATCCGGGCAAACGTACGTTTGCCAACCACCTTGACGTGCTGGACCTTGCCTCCGTTGCGCTCAATTTCCTCTTGTGCTCGGGTCATTGCGGCATCCAGATCGTTATCCTTTAAAACGTTAGAGAAAATCATCATAGCTTCATACGTATTCAACTGTACATCTCCTGTTTTGACTACTGTCTTTGTGCCTTGCTGTGCCTGTTTGCACACTCTTTTATGTGCCAGGTTCAGCCTTGGCTTAATCCTCTACTTGACCGTTAAATTCATTCATGGCGGTATTGATACCGCTTGTCAGTATGCTCATGACCGCATCTGCGGCTCTATCAATAACCCCTTGCATGGCTTTGTACTCGTCGGCATTGAATTTGCTCAGCACGTGCCGAGTTAAAGTCTTGTCCTTTTCCCTTCTGCCAATTCCCACGCGTAACCGGGGGAACCCACGGTTGCTCATGTTGTCCATAATGGACTGTAATCCCCGGTGCCCTCCACTGCCACCATTCGGTCGGATGCGTAAGCATCTGGCCGGAAGGTCGGCATCGTCGACCACGACAATGACGTCTTCTGGTGCGACCTTGTAGTATCGCGCCAGAGGAGCGACCGCCTGACCGCTCAAATTCATGAACGTTTGCGGTTTGACGAGCAGTGTATCCTCGCCTTCAATCTTCGCCCTTGCAACACGGGCTTTGAACCGCAACATTCTGCGACTCTTGCACTCGTGTTGCTCTGCCAACCGGTCTATTACGTCGAACCCGATATTGTGCGGTGTCCGATCGTATGCTTTTCCGGGGTTGCCGAGACCAACAACAATCTTCACAGTTTACGAGGCGGGGGTTACCCGTTCTCTTTCCCTCCCTCTTCTTCAGCTTTCTCTTCACCAATCACTTCCGGTTCTGCACCTTCTGCAGCTTCCGTTTCTTCCTCTTCTTCCTCTTCTTCTGCTCTGGGTTGAGCAACGGAAGCAATGGAAAGCTCGGCATCCGTAAGGATCGTGAGCGTATCGCGGATCGGAATATCGGATACCAGCAATGAATCCCCAATGTTCAATTCGCTGATGTCCGCCTCGATGGATTCAACCATGTCGCCCGGAAGCACTTCAATTTCCAGTTCGCGCAGGCCATGTTCCAGTACGCCGCCCTGCTGAATGCCTGTCGGTTCGCCTACCAGTTCGATCGGCACTTTCACATGCATCTTCTGGTCCATGGCGACTTCAAGGAAGTCCGCATGTTCGGTTTGTCCGGTCACGCTGTCGCGCTGGACTTCAGAAAGCAACACTTTCAATGTCTTCTTTCCGCTGATGTCCAAATCTGCGATCATGCTGTCGCCTTGATGGTGCGTGAGCATCATGTTGAAGTCGTGTTGGTTCAACTGTATGGAGATGGAGTCGCCGTCCTTGACGCAGACAACGGCCGGGATAATTCCAGCGCGGCGCAACCGACGGGCGGCTGCTGATCCTTTGACATCTCTTAATTCGGCTTTAATGACGGTTGTTTCTGCCATGTTCCTTTTCCAATCTGTTCTTCTTCTCGTCTTGTTTACAATCTGAATAACGACGTGACCGAGCGATTCTCATGAATCCTGAGAATCGCCTCTCCGAGCAATTCTGCTACGGATAGTACAATGATTGGAAATCCATCGGATTTCCTTACCGGTACAGTGTCCGTAACAAGAAGCTCTTTGATCGGTGAGTCTTTCAACCGGTCAATTCCTGCCTCTGTAATCATTCCGTGACTCACGCAGGCAAAGATTTCTTTTGCGCCATTATTGGCGATCATGTTGGCTGCGGAGCATAACGTGCCCGCAGTCGTTGTCATGTCGTCTACCATGATGGCCGTCTGACCTTCAACGTCACCGACCAGCGTCAACGCTTCCACCTCTTCACTGCTTCGTCGTTGTTTTGCCACTACAGCAAATCCACATTCCAGTTCTCGCGAATAGGCATATGCGGCTTTCACGCCGCCGGTATCCGGAGATACTACAACCAAATCCTTGAGTTCTTTTTCTCTGAAATACTTCAAGAAAACCGGCGAAGCATACAGGTGGTCGACGGGAATGTCAAAGAACCCTTGAATTTGCTGGGCATGTAAATCGATGGTCAACAGACGATCTGCACCTGCTGCAACGAGGAGGTTGGCCACGAGTTTGGCCGTGATGGGTACGCGGGGTTGATCTTTTCGATCCTGGCGACTGTAACCGTAAAACGGCATAACCGCTGTGATCCGTTCCGCTGAAGCTCTGCGCATGGCATCGATCATGATGAGCAGTTCCATCAGCGTTTCATTGGGAGGAAACGAGGTTGGTTGAACCACGAAGACATCCTTTCCGCGGATGTTCTCTTTGATTTTGACCATGATCTCGCCATCCGGGAAACGCTGTATATCAGCTTCGCCCAACGGCATATCCAAGCTTGCGGCAATCTTTCTTGCCAGCTCCGGGTTCGCGTTGCCCGTGAATATTCTCATGTTATTTGTCACCCGTGTACGTCCTTCAACTACTGAATTGCACGTGTTGCGTTGTTCAAGGTCATGCCATCGCCGAGCTGGTTGCCCGACTAGGACTCGAACCTAGACTCAGGCCTCCAAAGGGCCGTGTGCTACCATTACACCATCGGGCAATGTCCTTGCCACGCAAGTCCATACTGCGCAATCCATACGTTCTTTTAAACGTTTCTCTATTTTCAACGCATGCGATTCATCGCGTGCGAGACCAAATGTAGATGCGCCACTCCCTGATACCAGGGATCCCAGCGCTCCTGCCTTGGTCATTTCTTCTAATATCATGCCGATAAGTGGGTATTTGCCCAATACCGTTGTCTGTAATCCATTGTACAGACTGCTGGCCGCAAGGCATACATCGCCCCTTTTCAGCGAAAAGAGTATATTCTTATAAGCCTCATCGGCTTTCGTCAAGCTTCCCCCGTGCCGTTCGTAAATATCTCTGGTCGATACAGCCACGTTTGGATTGGCAATAACCATCCACCAACTGGCGTTTTCATTGAGCCCATGCATCGGAATTTCGGCTACTTCTGTCCCGGTTCCGCTAACAGAGACGGCTCCCCCTTGTATTAATGCCGGCACGTCACATCCGAGTTGTCCGCCCAGTTCCTGAAGCTCCGAACGCTCTAATTGACAGTTCCACAGGGCATTGAGTCCTACCAGAACGGCTGCGGCATCGGAACTTCCTCCACCCAGCCCGCCTCCAATCGGGATATTTTTTTGTATGCTTATCCGCACGCCCTTCTGCACACCAGTCCGTTCCTTCAATAGGTGTGCGGCTCGAACTGTTAACCCTTGATCGGGCGGCTCCAGTTTTAACAGCTCCGCATCAATCAACCCATCATCAGCAATCTCACGGACGATCTCCGACGCGGTTAGCGTCAGGGTGATCCGGTCAACAAGCGACACAGGAAGCAATGTGCTTCTTATGTCGTGATACCCGTTATCACGGCGACCAAGCACCTCCAGCGAAAGGTTAACTTTTGCCGGTGCTTCAATGGTTATCGTCTTTTCTTGCGTAAGCATGAACGCGGGCAATTATCAAACCGCTCCGCTGATGTCAAGAACCCCCGTTCAAGAGTTTTTCTGAAGTCGCTCTTTCTTTCTGGGTTAGAGTGCTTGATTCGTTCACTGATAGCTCGTATGGTCCACGTTTAATCCGGCCAATAATAGGTCGGTCTCATTCACATAGATATGGAGAAAAATGGCATGAAAAAATTTGCAGTACAATCGGGTGCAGCACTCTTGGCGGTCATGGTCTTGACAGGATGTGGCAAGAAAGAGGCGACCGGCGGCGCTGAGTCTTCCGATGCGGGAGTATCCGTTGGAGCCGGGATGGTGGAAGGTGCAGATCTGGTGATTCGTGCAGATTTGAAGGGGCTCCGCGAATCTGCATTGTATGCCGCTTCACGCAAGGAGAAGTCGGCAGAGGATAAGGCGATACAAGAAGCCATTGTAGAAGCGACGGGGCTGGCCGAAGAGGATTTTGAGGCGATGTTGTTTGCGGTTGAGCTCGACGCGATTGATTTTGACGCTGAAGATATGGCGGCAGAGGTTGAGAAGGTTGACGGTGTGCTGGCAATTGGTCTGAAAAAGGCTGTCGACCTCGATACGGTTGTAGCGGGACTACAGTCCGTGTCGACAAATGATACCATGAGTTTTGAAACGATTAAGGCAGAGGGACGAGATGTGGTCGTTGCAACCTCTGAGGATGATGAAGCACCCAAGATGTATGCCACGACCGCGCAAGACGGAAAATTGGTCCTGGTATCCATTAATTCGCCCAGTTTGCTGGCCGCTGCAAAGCGGGCGGATGGCGGCAAACATCATCCGACGCCAAAGGCGATCACCAAAGTCTGTGCGGCCTGGAATCAGAAAGCGCAAATGGTGGCCGGCTTTGTTCTTTCCGACAAGATGAAAAAAGATCTTACGGCGCATATTGAGGCGATGGAAAAAGATGAGAAACAAGCCATGATGGTCGGTATGATTGCCCCCTTCAAGAAACTGCAGACACTTGCCATGGCGATTGAAAGCTCGGATGTTATGGATGTCACCCTGATCATGGATCTTGGTGACTCTGGCAATGCCAACCAGGCGCTTGGAACCGTTAACGGGATGGTTATGCCAATGGTGAAAATGGCCATGGCAAAGTCGTCAAACGCAGATTCCGCCGAAAAGTTTTCTGTCAAGGTCGTCGACTCCAGTCTGACGATTAATGTCAAAATGACGGCAGAGGACCTGAAGAATTCTTCCTCAGCTGATCCCGTGGAAAAATAGACAGATTCAAGCCTGAGACAGCGTGGCAACCTGCTGCTGAAGTTTGTCGTGTTTCTCGGCCATTTCAGCACGCAGGGCCTTTTGTCGTTCGACCACATCGGCAGGCGCGCGTGTGACGAAGTTCTCGTTTCCGAGCTTTTTGTCTGCGCGTTGGATATCTGCGCTCAATTTGTTGATCTGTTCAGACAACCGTTGGCGTTCTGCATCCAGGTCGATCACACCCGCCAGATCCATGTACATGGTGCCCAGGCGTCCTACGGCGCTGGCCATGCCCCGTGGGCTGGCGTCGGTGTCGATCGTGATGCTGCCGGCCCGCAGTGCCGATTTCAGCGCGTTTATATCTGCCTGTATCAACTGCGTTGCTTCTTCTGTGGCGGGCTTTAACACGTAATTCGTTTCGGTCGCAGCCTGGATGTTGTAGTCGGATTTCAGGGCACGACCCATGCGGATGAGATCGTGCTTGTCATCTACATAGCGCACGAGTTTCTCGTCAAGGTCCACTCCGGGAAGCTTTTCTTGCGTGGATGGCCAGTCGGCAAGCATGATGGAGTCATCCGCGTCGCCGTATTGCATCGCATGCCAGAGTTCTTCGGTGATAAACGGCATGACGGGGTGCAGCAGGCGCATAGCCTGCGAGAAGACGTGGTGCATCACACCCAGGACTTGTGCCCGTCTGTCGGCATCATCGCCATAGAGCACATCCTTGGCATATTCAACGTACCAGTCGCAGAACTGGTGCCAGATAAATTCATAAAGTTCATGTGCGACATCGTTGAACCGGTACTTCTGCAGGTTTTCGTTACAGACTGCAATGGCTTTATCGAGTCGCGACAGGATGTAGATGTCATCAGGGGCTAACCGTTCGGGGTTGCACGTCAGTTCACGGTCAAAACGACAGGGGATGTCGGTCTTTTCCGTATGCATTTGCATGAAGCGTGCGGCATTCCAGATTTTGGTTCCGAAGTTGCGCCCAATTTCAAATTTATCGTTGGAGAGGAATACGTCCTGTCCGGTGGCCGTAATCATCATCAGGCTGAAGCGCAGCGCGTCGGCACTGAATTCCTCAATGATCGATAGTGGATCGATCGAATTGCCGAGGCTTTTGCTCATCTTGCGCCCCGTATCGTCGCGCACGGTGCCGTGAATGTAGACGGTCTGGAAGGGAATGTCGCCGATGAATTCGTATCCGGCCATGATCATGCGGGCAACCCAGAAGAAAATGATTTCCGAGGCGGTGACCAAGTCATGAGTGGGGTAGTAAAACTTCAGATCATCCGTGTTTTGTGGCCACCCGAAGGTGCTGAACGGCCATAGCCATGATGAGAACCACGTGTCCAGTACGTCTTCATCCTGCCTTATTTTCGTTTCGTTGCATTCAGGGCATGATTCGGGTTGTGTCTTGGATGCCCAGACGTGGTCACATGCGTCGCAATAGAAGATGGGGATGCGATGTCCCCACCAGATCTGTCGTGAAATGCACCAGTCCCGGATGTTTTCCATCCATTCGAGGTATACCTTGGTCCACCGACCGGGAACGAATTCAACCTTGCCGCTGTTGACGGCCTCGATGGCCGGCTCTGCAAGGGGTTGCATCTTGACAAACCATTGCGGTGAGAGGCGCGGTTCTACAACCGTATCGCAGCGGTAGCAGTGTCCCACTGCATGTTTGTGCGGTTCGACTTTTTCGACCAGGCCTTCGTCTTCTAATTGTGCCATGATCTTTTTGCGGCATTCGAAGCGATCTATTCCGTTATAAGGTCCGGCCTCTTCGTTCATGGTGCCGTTGCCGTTCATGACGTTGATGGGCGTCAGATCATGACGTTGCCCCATTTCAAAGTCGTTCGGATCGTGCGCGGGAGTCACTTTGACGATGCCTGTGCCGAATTCTGGATCCACGAATTCATCGCGAATGACCTGTAACTGACGGTTGAGCACCGGCAGCATGATCTGCTTGCTGTCGAGATCGGCATAGCGGTCATCGTTGGGATTCACGGCCACGGCCACATCACCAAGGAGGGTTTCCGGCCGGGTTGTGGCGACCACGATATGACCATCCGCATTGCCCTGCGCATCCAGAACCGGATAGCGAATGTAGTAAAGATGAGCGTCCAGATCCTGGTGTTCGGATTCCTCGTCCGAGAGTGCTGTATGGCAGCGGGGACACCAGTTGATGATGTAGTGGGCGCGATAGATCAAACCCTTTTCAAACAGGCGCACAAAGACTTCAGTGACAGCATCGCTCAGGCCTTCATCCATTGTAAAACGCTCACGTTCCCAGTCGCATGCGCACCCCAGGCTGCGTAGTTGACGGGTGATAGTGCTGCCGTATTCTTCTTTCCATTCCCAGACGCGATCGATAAAGGCATCACGCCCGAGATCCTCGCGGCTCTTGCCTTCGTTGCGCAATGCGCGTTCAACAACGTTCTGCGTGGCAATGCCGGCATGGTCCGTGCCGGGCATCCAGACAACGTTGCGTCCCTGCATTTTTCGCCAGCGGACGAGGATGTCCTGGATGGTGTTGTTCAAGGCATGTCCCATGTGCAGAATGCCGGTTACATTCGGCGGTGGAATCATGATGCAGTATGGGTCGCCACCTGCTGAGGAATCGCCGTGGAAGGTGCCGTTTTGCGTCCAGAAATCGTACCACTTCTGTTCGATTAGTTTTGGGTCGTATCGTTTTTCCATTGCGTTATCGTTTTCCGTTTTTTTCTTCTTTGAATAGTTTGTATTCAACACTGTCTACCAAGGCTTCCCAAGATGCTTCAATAATGTTTTCGGATACGCCTACGGTGCCCCAGGAATCGGTGCCGTCACTGGATTCGATTAAAACCCTGGTAATGGCGGCCGTGGCTTCCTCTGGATCGAGAATGCGAACCCTGAAGTCCGTCAGGTGCACGTTTGCGATTTCCGGGTAGAAGCGCGTCAGGGCTTTGCGCAGTGCCCCGTCAAGAGCGTTTACCGGGCCATCGCCCTCTGCAACGGTATGTTCAATTTCGTCGTTCACGCGTACTTTCAGGGTGGCTTCAGAGATGCAGGGCTCATCTTTGCCGCGTTTTTCCACGACAACGCGAAACCCTTCGAGTTCAAAGAAGGCTTTGTGCTGCTTGAGGACTTTTTGAATAAGGATGCGGAACGAGGCGTCTGCGGCCTCAAAGGCATAGCCTTTGTGCTCCAGCGATTTGAGGGCATTCAGGATCTCGCCGGCTGCGGTCTTGGATTTGCTCAACCCCGCGGCGCCCACTTCGGCGGCTTTGAGTAGGATGTTGCTGCCCCCTGAGAGTTCCGAGACCAGGACATGGCGTTCGTTTCCGACTTTCTCGGGAGTGATATGCTCAAAGGTTATGGGGTTCTTTTTTACAGCGTTTACGTGGGGGCCGCCCTTGTGTGCGAAGGCATTTTGCCCCACATAGGGTGCGCGAACATCGTGTCGTACGTTGATCAAGTCATCTACAAAGATCGACAGCGATCGCAGACTTTTCATTTTGCGCAGATCTATGCAGCCGTGTCCCATCTTTAGTTTGAGTGTGGGGATAACCGTACACAGGTTGGCGTTGCCGCAGCGTTCTCCATATCCGTTTATCGTGCCTTGCACTTGTACCGCACCGGCGCGTACGGCTGAGAGGGCATTGGCCACGGCGAGGCCGATGTCGTTGTGCGTATGGATTCCGACGGGAATGTTCAGCCGAGAACCCACCGTCCGGGTTGCGGCATACACGTCTTCACACAGCGAGCCGCCATTGGTGTCGCACAGGATGATGGCATCGGCACCCGCAGATTGTGCCGCCTCCAGGACGTTCATGGCAAAATCTGGGTCGTCATTAAAACCGTCGAAGAAATGCTCGGCATCAAAGAAGACTTCCTTACCGTTGTCCTTAAGATAGGCGATCGTGTCTGAGATCATGGCCAGGTTTTCTTTGATGCTGGTGCGCAGTACGTCACGGACGTGTAATTTCCATGTTTTCCCGAAAATCGTTACCGTCGGCGTATCCGCTTCCAGCAGGCTTCGGGTAAAAGGATCATCCTTGGCGCGTTTTCCGGCGCGTCGCGTGCTCCCGAATGCAACAATGCGTGCGTGCTTGAGTTCTTCTTTTCGGATGGCATGGAAAAACGCCATATCCTTGGGGTTGGAACCCGGGAACCCGCCTTCGATATAGTCGATACCAAATGAATCCAGTCGCTTGGCCAGGAGAATTTTTCCTGATGCAGAGAAGGAGACGCCCTGGGCTTGTGCGCCATCGCGCAACGTGGTGTCATACAGACTGATTCGTTTCTTGCTCATGGTTGTTACTCCGGGGGTTCGAAGAAAGCCTGGTACAGCGAACGAACCGCACGTTCCCGGGCTTCTGCTTTTATACCGAACATCATGCTGATCTCTGACGATCCCTGGTTCATCATCTCAATGTTTACTTTGGCTTTTGCCAGGGCCGCCGTAGCGGTCGCTGCCATGCCGACGGCATATCGCATGCCTTCACCCACGATCATGAGCAGCGCCAGCCCGCGTTCCACGCTGACGTCATCCACATCCAGATCCTGACGGATACGTGCCAGGACCTGACTTTCGCGATCGCTGTCCAGATTTTTCTCTTTTAGAACGATGGACATATCGTCGATGCCGGACGGCGTATGTTCATAAGAGATACCTTCGTCTTCAAGAATGTGAAGGAGGCGTCTTCCGAAGCCGATTTCCCGGTTCATAAGAACCTTGCGAACGGAGATGGTGCAAAAGCCAGAACTGCTGGCAATGCCGACTACGCGACTGGTGCTTGAATCATGCTGCGGCACAATGCGCGTTCCGGGGTTTTCCGGGCTATGGGTATTTTTGACATAAATGGGGATGCCGGCATGGACGGCCGGGATGATGGCTTCGTCATGAACGACGGAGAAGCCCGCATAGGCCAGCTCCCGCATTTCACGAAACGAGAGCTCCGTGATGGCGATGGCGTTTGGCACAATGCGCGGGTCGGCGGCGAATACAGAATCCACGTCGGTGAAATTCTCGTAACTATCGGCCTTAACGGCTGCGGCGAGAATGGAACCGGTGATGTCGGACCCGCCACGTGGAAACGTGGCAATGTCGCCTTCGGGTGTTTGGCCAAAGAACCCTGGAAAGACCACGATGTCATCCCCTTCTCCCAGAGATGCCAGTTTTTCGTATGAAGCGGGGAGGAGCTGTGCATCGCCGAAATCTGCGGTAAGGAGCAGCCCGGCTTCGCCGGGGTTCACGTAGCGGGCCTTGGCGCCTCGATGCCGAAGAACGGCGGCAATAACCTTGGCAGAGTTATCTTCGCCCCCTGCTTTCATCAGGTCCATGAACATGGCGGCTGGCATTTTGTCGACTTGCGCCACGCGTGCCTGCAGATCTGCGTGAATGATGGCGGCGATATCTTCCGGTACGTCAAGCCCGACCTGGATATTTCGGAAGCGCTCCGTGATACCATGCACATGCGCTTCGGTTGGAGCGCCAGCGAGTGCGAGTTCAGCACACGCGATCAGCATGTCGGTCACTTTGGTATCTGTGGCATCGCGTTTGCCAGGTGCCGAAACGACAACGATGCGTCGATCGGGATCTGCCAGGACAATGTCGCAAACATGTGCGACGGTTTCAGCGTCGGCAACGGAGCTGCCACCAAATTTACATACCTTCATCATATTCTGAACCTTTAATGCCTGTTGTGGTTGAGTCGCTCTTATATCTTGTATGAAGAGAAATGGATCTTTTTGTTATTACAATGTTCCCCGGCTGTGATGGGGGTGTTGTATTACTGTTCGATGCGCAGCCGTACAGTGGGTGCACCCACAATGTCTGCTTCGTCGATCAGCCGTACGGCGTGGGTAATATTGCCTTCCTGTGCTCCGTGCGTCACGATTACAACAGGTACGTGTTCGCCCTGGTGTTCTTCGGTTTTTTGCATAACGGAGTCAATGCTGATTCCGTGCTCACCAAGAATTGAGGAAACCCGTGAAAGCGTGCCTGGTTTGTCGAGCACATTGACGCGCAGGTAATAGCGGGTCACGATGTTTTCGATGTCGCACAATGGCGGAGCGTCGTCTGACGGGGTTGGCAAGGTGCGATGCATCCCGGAAGAACAGTCACGCAAGGCATCACCAATGTCGCCCAGTACGGTGCTGGCGGTGGGTTTCTGTCCCGCGCCCTGACCATAAAGCATGCCTGAACCCAGAAAATCGCCCTCAACCATGACTGCATTGAAGGCGCCGTTGACAGAGGCTAGCATATGTTGTTTGGGAACGAGGGCCGGATGAATCCGAACTTCAACGGTTTTGTCGTGGCTCGCGAGGATGGCCAGAAGCTTGATTCGGTATCCAAGGTCCGAGGCATAGGCAATATCTTCTGCGGCCAGCCCACGAATGCCTTCTACGCAAATGGTGTCCATAGGCACAGAGATTCCGTAAGCCAGGCGGGCCAGGATTGCGGCTTTGTGGGCGGTATCAAACCCGTTAATGTCAAGGGTGGGGTCCGCTTCGGCAAATCCAGCTTCCTGTGCTTCCTGCAGGGCTTCATCAAAGGGAAGGTGCTCGGTCTCCATCCGGGTAAGGATGTAGTTGCACGTTCCGTTTAGAATGCCGCGCAAGCCGCGAAACTGGTTGACAACGAAGCTTTCCTGTAGCGCTCGGATAATGGGAATACCGCCTCCCACGCTGGCTCCGAAATACAAGTTAGAGCCTGTTTCGTTGACCAGGGAGAATAGCTCGTCGCCATGCTCGGCCAATAAGGCCTTGTTCGCGGTAACAACGGCTTTTCCGGCACGCAAGGCGCGACACACAATCTCTTTTGCGATGCCCGTGCCTCCAATTAATTCCACAATGATGGCAATTTCGGGATCATCGATCATGCCGAATGCATCTGTTGTCAGGATGTCAGCATCGACTGCAATGCCACGATCTGTTTCAATATCCAAGTCTGCGATACCACCTAGCGTAGGGCGGATGCCGATGCGTGATGCCATGATGTCCGCATGTGTGGTGAGTCCTTCGACCACGCCTGCCCCAACCGTTCCAAAACCAGCCAAGCCTATTTTTGCGCTCTTCATTACGTGTTGTTCTTCTCTTTTATGTCCTTGGTTACAAAAGCGAAACAGAAAGAGTAGACGCCCCACAATGGGGATACAAGCATAAAGGCGGGCCTCTGAACTGCGTTTCTAAGTGGTGAAAGAACATTATTTCGCAAAGATGGCGTGCGCATTCAGAGCCATCTGCGTTGTAAGAATGATAATGATGAAGGGTATGTCATGTACACTTTGCAGTTGTCGAGGTGTTTGTGTTACGATTCAGAGGGTAGAGCGACAAAGAGAGGAGACGCGGTATGAAGAAGTCTGTTTTTGCATGTATGTTTGGATTTGTTGTGGTCATGTCTTGTCTCACGGTTGCTCGCGGACAGGCGAAAGGTAGCTTTCTTCGTTCAACGGACGAGGGATCCATGATGGATTTCGATGTGGGGTTGGAGGGGTGGGGGGGAGATCTGACCTATCGCATTGGGGGGGCGGTTGTTTTTCCTGATGGCAGTACAGAATCCGTGCCTTTTCCGCTTAGTGAACTTGAATTCCCTGTGGAGGTACTGTTGGTTTCGGGGCAGGCGAGTACGGAGATCGAGGGACTGTGGCGTGCAAGCGTTCGCGGGGCAGTTTCGTTAAGTGATGATGCCGGCACAATGTATAATTCGGACTGGGGCGTATTAACGCAATCAGGCGAGTTGGATATTTTTTCCGAAAGTTCGGCCGAATTGGATGTGTGGGAAGTCGAGGCCTGGCTGGGTGTTGTGGTTGCACGTGGATCCTATGGCGTGCTGGCTCTTGGCGCGGGTTACCTTTACCAGTCTTTCGACTACGTGATGTCTGACTTGGATCAGTGGTACCCTGCATCATCGGGTAGGATTCCTCCTGATCGTGTGAGTGGGACGGTGGCCACGTATGAGGCAACGGTTGACATGCCGTATGTGGGTGTCGAGTGGAGCTGGATTGTGGATCCGCTCTTGCGGTTCGACCTGCGTGCTGGTTTTTCTCCCTATACGCAGGTCGAAGACGAAGATCACCACCTGTTGCGTTCGAAGGTGTCGCTTTCAGAAGATGATGGAACCGGCTTTCTTGTGCAGGCCAGTGCACGGTATCCCTTTACGCATGGGTGGTATGCCAATGCGTCCGTTCGTTATGTCGGGATCGATGTTGATGGGGATCAGGTCCAGTATCAGGATGGGGCGCTGCTGGGCCAAATTGAACACGAAGTCGATAGCGAGCAGGTGATGGCTCGGCTGGGAGTGGGCCGTTTCTTTTAACGGAACTCAGAATCTCAGGTCGATGCTTCCAACGGCCGTGGCGTTGTCAAAGTATTCGACGCCGAGCCCAATGGATACGTTTTCGCTGATGACAATTTCCAGGCCACCGGTCAGTCCGACGCTCGTATCTTCTTCGACATCACCATCAAGATAGGTGGAGTAGACGGGGCCGACATAAATTCCGATGGATGAGGGCATGAGTTCTTTGTTGCCTACAACATCGTTCACGAGGTGCAGTGTAAGTGAAGCAGAGAATTCGCCCCATTCTTCGCTTTGGCCGCCAAGCTTGGTGTCTACGGATGTATAATTGGCGCCCGAGCGCAATTCGATGCGATGTTCGAGAAGCGTGGGATCTTTAATGAAGTGATCCAAAAGATTAGCGCGCACACCAAAACCCCATTGACCATCTGTTCCGGAAGAGGTACCGACGGCATCCAGTTCATATTCGCCTGCACCTACAGCGCCATAGATGGATAGCCATGGCAGGATATGGTAGCTTAAATAGCCCATGCTGCGGACCGCTTCCATTTTAGCCTCCACGGCAACCGGTGTATCGACTTTACGTTGAACACCCATCACGTAAGCGCCAATCGCAATCTTGGACAGGTCCTTGGCTTTAATAAGGTAGTCCAGATCGGAACTGCTGTCTGCCACGGGCGCTGCTTGCGCCACATGTGCGGTTGCGAGAATACAAAGAAGGGATACCGACTGAATTAAATATGAGCTTGTTTTCATGTTGCGTATCGTATGGGTTGCCATCTTGTAGTGGCAAGCATATAATTCGCGTGAAAAAAAGTATTTAAATTCTATTCGTAAAGTGTATCGCGTGCGTTTTGCAGGTATGAAGGACTATATGCAGTACGTCTTTTTAATGTCGTTAAATGAAAGAGTTATAAGATGAGAAAGTTTTTTGTTTATGTCTGTCTGTTGCCGGCGGTAATCCTGATTGCGGGATGTTTACCTTCCCGTGCGCCGGACCGGCCGACCGTGTATCGCAGCATGTCGGACGCGCTTGAAAATGCGGCGGCAGTTGAATTTGTAGATCTAAGTGAAACTTCGGTGACGAACTGGCCTGCGGGGTTGGAAACGTTGGAAGCACTGAACCATTTGCGGTTGCGTAAGACGGGGCTGAAGGAAGTGTCCCCCACAGTGGGGCGCCTTTCCGGGCTTGTTGAGTTGGATCTTGGTGAGAACACGCTTTCAAGCGTGCCGGACGAGCTGAGCAAGCTTTCCAGCCTGACCACATTGTACCTTTCCGAAAATCAACTGACCGAATTGCCGGGAGAACTGGCCGCGTTGCAGTCGTTAACGTACTTGAACCTGGATGGCAACCGGATCGAAGCCTTGCCTGAAGCGCTCGGATCGTTGGCTTCTCTTCGCTGGTTACGACTGAACCGGAATAAGCTTGCCGGGTTACCCGAGGCGCTCGGTGAGCTGAGTGCTCTGGAACGACTTTATCTTGGAGGGAATGCTTTGACTAATCTGCCGGCATCGCTTTCAGCGTTGGATTCCTTGACCGATCTGCAACTGGCTTCTAATCAGATCAGTGAGTTTCCGGCTTGTATTCTCGAGATGCAGTCATTGAAACGGTTGGATCTTCAGCGAAATAAACTTGGACGCTTGCCGGAAGATCTGGCGGCACTCAGCGAGCTTCAATTGCTGCGTCTAAGTGGCAACTCCTTTTCCACCAACGAGGTACAGCGCATTCGGGAGGCTTTGCCTGATTGCATGGTCCAGTTTTAATGTGGATCTTTAACGATGGTGTCGATCTGTGAAATGGCGCCCGATGCCGTGTCGGCGAAAAAGCGCATCGACACCCAGTTTGATCCAGAAGCAGACACATGTGAAGAACACGAAGAGCTTCATGAATAGCAGTGTGTCTTGTTCCAGCGGAAACATAAGCATTTCTCCTGATTTGATACGTGTTTATTATTTGACGATATAGGGCTTTCTTTGTGGACGCAAGAATCAAGAGAAGAGGTCTTGTTGCTATTTGACGGAACGTGCCGATGGCTTACGGTTTTTTCTCGGGTCGGTATATGCCCAGCGGGTAGTGTGAGCCCACACGGATGGCATTGCGCAGGCCATCGGCAACGAAATGTTTTGCAGTAGCCGTGGCCTGTGGCAATGTCATGCCTTTGGCCAGCGATGCGGTCAGGGCGGCGGCAAATGTGCATCCGGTCCCATGTGTTTCCGGCACATCCAGTCGCGGGGATTCCCATTCGTGAAGTTTGCCTCCGGCAAAGAGAACGTCCAGTACCTGCTCGGAATCCAAGTGACCGCCTTTTAGAGCGCAGGCTATGTTGTAGGTCTGAGAAATCTCCTCTGCAGCTTCTCGTAGCGCATCCTGCGTTGAGATGTTGTGCCCACACAGTACTTCGGCCTCCGGGATGTTCGGGGTCACGACCGATGCGATGGGGAGCAGGACGGTGCGGAGCGCATCGACCGCATCCGACTTGAGTAGTGAGGCGCCTGAAGTGGCAATCATGACCGGATCGACAACCAGGTTTGGAATCGAGGTTTTCTTCAGAATTTCTGCAACGCTGCGGATAATTCCGGCGGAGAATAACATACCCGTCTTTGCCGCAGACACTGGAAATCCGTCGCACACAGTGTGAATTTGCAGCGCGACCATCTCAGGATCTATGGGTGCAACGCCTGCAACACCATCCGGGTTCTGTGCGGTAATACAGGTAATGGCTGATGTGCCAAAAACACCGAGAGCATGAAACGTCTTGAGATCGGTCTGGATGCCTGCGCCGCCACCGCTGTCTGACCCTGCGATAGTGAGTACGGCCGGTCGTTCTGTTCGGGATACAGCACTCATCGTCTATATGTCCTGATGCAGAGCATGTGTATGATTCTGAAGAAGCCCTGGCTTTACAAGCGAGGGCTTCTCAGAGATTGCGAGTCTGCGTTACAAAAGTTTTAAGCGCGAATTTGTCCTGCCAGCGCCAGGGCGTGGGCTTCCACACTCTGAATCTCGGCATAGCCCTGTGAGCTTACGGGGTTGAGCCCCTGGCTGGCCTCCATGGAGGAGTCTTCCTCGTTGTAAATGGAGTGAGGGCAATCCGTGAGCGCATGGAACAGTACATGTCCCTTGTAAAGATCCACCGTCACCGTTCCTGTGGCCCACTGTGCCAGGGTTTTGATGGCAGCAAGGGAGGCCGTGGTGCTCGGATCAAAAAAGCGTCCATCATAGATCTGGTCGGCAATCAGTCGCGAGAGCGATGCGAACAAGGCTGTGGCGCGTCGATCCATCGTGGCCTGGTATACAAAACGCAGGCAGGAGGCTAGCAGCTCCATACCGGGGGACTCATAGACCCCGCGACTTTTGGTTCCGATAATTCTGTTTTCCAGCGCGTTCTTCATGCCCACGCCATTGCGTCCGCCGATTCGGTTTGCAATCACCATGGCATCAAGCGGCGCGACGGCCGCACCGTTGATTTCGACAGCGTTGCCTTTCTCAAACCGGACTACGAACTGCTCTGGTGCATCCGGTGCGTCTGCTGGCCAGACTCCCATCTGGGGTTCTACAATTGAACACGGCGTGGTCAGGCTTTCCAGGTCCTCGGCTTCGTACGACAAGCCCGCAAGGTTGGCGTCTGTCGAGTAGCGTTTCTGACCGCCCGGAAAGGCTTCAATTCCTGCTTGTGTCAGGTAGTCAGCCATCTCCTTACGCCCGGGAAACTCGGTCAACAAGGCGGCGTCACGCCAAGGGGCGTACACCTTCATCTCCGGGGCCAGCACATTGGTGTACCGTTCGAACCGCATCTGGTCGTTTCCGCGGCCGGTGGCACCATGTGCCAACACGGTGCATCCATGCTCCTGCATGACGGGGATGAGTCCCTTCACCGTGACGGCACGTGCAATACCGGTGGAGTTCCAATAGCCGCCGTCATATTGTGCCTGGGCCTGTATCACCTCGAAACAAGCAATACCCATAGCGTCCTTGAGATCTACAGCGATGGTGTCGACACCGCAGGGCGCCATTTTATCGGCGACGCCCTTGATGTCTTCCTCATCTGCTTGCGCAAGATCTGCCGTGAAGCAAAGCACCTCGATGTTTAGATCGACAAACTTGCGCGCAATGGTCTTGCTGTCCAGACCGCCGGATACACAGACGGCCACCTTCTCGTTTTGCAGGTCGGTCAGATTCATGTTGCGTGTCTCGCTCTGCTATTCTTCAGTGTCAATGCCGAGCCATTCGGCCAAGCTGTCATCAAGGATTTCCAGCGCTTCTTCAATCTCCGATTCTTTCACATTCAGCGGAGGAAGGAATCGAACTACATTTTCGGCTGTCGGAAGCGCCAACAGGCCCTGAGTCTGCATGATGTCGGTCAGTGGCTTGGCTGCTTGATCTAGAACCAGCCCAAGCATCAGACCTTTACCGCGCACTTCCGTGACGGGTTCATACTTCGCGATCAGTGCTTCCAGGCCCGCCCGGAATGTGGCTCCGGTGACAGTGGCTTTTGTGATCAGGTTTTCTTCCTCAATCACGGCGATGGTGGCCAGAGCTGCGGCACAGGCCAACGGTGTGCCGCCGAACGTGCTGGCGTGGGTGCCTGGCTGGAAAACGTCCGCCAGTTTCGGGCCGCTGACCACGGCGCCGATCGGGTAGCCGCTGCCGAGGGATTTGGCCACCGAGAAGGCATCCGGCCGCACACCGTAGCCCTGGAATCCAAACCAGTCTCCGGTGCGTCCCATGCCGCACTGCACTTCGTCGCAAAGCATCAGCAGGTCGTGTTCGTCGCACAGTTCACGAACGCCGGTCATGAATGCTTCGTCGGCAGGAATGACGCCGCCTTCGCCCTGGATGGCTTCAAGAAGGACGGCTGCGGTGTTATCCGTGATCATTGCACGCACGCCGTCAAGATCGTTGTAATCGATTTGGTAGAATCCTTCTGGCATGGGATCGAATCCCTTGCGGATCTTTTCCTGTCCCGTGGCGGCGGCGGTTGCCAGCGTTCGGCCATGGAAAGAATTATTCATGGAGATAATTTCGAACTTTTCCTTTTCGTGCCCCCAGAGGCGCGCCAGCTTGATGAGGCCTTCGTTTGCCTCAGCGCCCGAATTGCCGAAGAAGCATTTTCCGCCGAGCGATAGTGTGGACAATTTTGCGGCCAATCGTGCCTGGTTCTCCGTGTAGAACAGGTTAGAGACGTGCATCAGTTCTCCGGCCTGCAGCTTGATGGCATCTACCACACGCGGATGGCAATGTCCTACGTTGAGAACAGAAATTCCTGCAATAAAATCCAGATAGACCATTCCGTCTGCATCCCAGATGCGAGTGCCTTTCCCTTTGGTCAGCACTAGCGAGGGCGCATAGGTTGGCATAACGTACTCGGAAAACATATCGATTACATCTTGACTCTTACTCATCGTTTATCATCTCCGTTCCCACACCTTTATCGGTGAATATTTCCAGCAGCAGCGAATGCATCAGCCGTCCGTCGATCAAATGCACCTTGCGGACGCCTGCCCGCAGTGCTGCAATACCGCTTTGGACTTTAGGGAGCATTCCTCCTGCTATGACTCCTTTACTAATCAAATCCTCAACGTCACTGACGTGGAGGGTTGCCAACAAACTGGTGGGATCTTCCGGATTACACAGTAGCCCCGGCACATCGGATAGAAAGGCGAGCTTTCTGGCTTTGAGCGATTTTGCTACGGCTGCAGCGGCGACATCAGCATTGATGTTATGCGTTTTTCCGTTTGGACCTTTTCCCAGGGGGGTGATGACGGGGATGATGTCCCGGGAAAGCATGTCCTGAATGGGTGCGGTATCGACTTCTCCCGGTTCTCCCACGAAGCCCCAGTCCAGCGGTTCGCCGGTAGCAGGGTCTTTTCCTGTTTTACGTTCCACGCTGAAGATAGTGTCGCCATGCAAGCTCTGCACGTGCGCCCCCTTGTCTTTTAGCACAGAAACAAGAGAGGCGTTGACTTCGCCTTTGATCACGCGCTCTACCACGGCAATGGATTTTTCGCACGTCACGCGTAGACCATGTAGAAAGCGTGAATTAATGCCGGCTTTACGCATGCCGCGCGAGATCGCTTTGCCACCGCCGTGCACGATAACAGGTTTCATGCCAACGCATTCCATGAAGACCACATCGGCGAGAACCCCTTCAACATGGGTGGGATCTTCCATCGCGCTTCCGCCCATTTTGACGACCACGATTTCATCACGGAAACTCTGAATGTAAGGCAGGGCTTCAATCAGTACCGCAGCTTTTTTGATCAGGGTGTCCACATTGTCCTCATGTCATATAATCGGCATTGATTCGCACATAGTCATAGCTGCAATCGCAGGTTAGTACGGTTGCAGATCCATCGCCGATATGCAGATCGACGGTAATCTCAAATGCATCCCTGGCGTACACGGCAGCCAGGGCTTCCAAAGAGGTTTCAGGGGAGAGTTGTCCGCCCGTAACGGCAGGAAGCCCGGAAAATTGGATGTCGATCTGGTCCTGCTGCACCTCGGCGCCGGAATAGCCTACAGCGGCGATGACGCGGCCCCAGTTCGGATCGCCCCCGAACCAGGCGGTTTTGCACAATAGTGAGTTGGCTATGGCCTTTGCTGCCGCCGTAGCCTCTGCATGTGTAGCAGCGTTCTGCACGGTGATGGAAACCAGTTTCGTAGCCCCCTCTCCATCTTTCACAATGGCTCGTGCGAGCGTCATGCAGACTTGTTCCACGGCTTCTGTAAAGGTCTTCCATTGGGGATGATCCGGCGTAAGAGGTGCGTTGCCTGCAGCACCGTTTGCCAGTAGGAGGACCGTATCGTTCGTGCTTTGGTCGCCATCTACTGTGATCGTATTGAAAGTCCGTGATACGCAATCAGACAAGCATGATTGCAGGGCGCTGGATGGGACAAGCGCATCCGTGGTAATGAATGCCAGCATGGTTGCCATGTTGGGTTCAATCATTCCTGATCCCTTGGCCATACCGCCGATATGAACCGTATGACCGTCGATGTGGATGGAAACGGCCGTTTCCTTGGGAACGGTATCTGTTGTCATGATGGCGCATGCGGCATCGTGACCACCTTTTGCGCTGAGCGCAGCGGCCGCAAGAGGAATGCCGGCTTCAATTTTATCCATGGGTAACGGAATGCCAATGGTTCCGGTGGAGCAGACGAATACGCTTTCTTTGGAAACGCCCAACTCGGAAGCCGTCAGGGTCGCCATCTTTTGTGCGTCATCCATGCCTTGCGTGCCCGTGCAGGCATTGGCATTGCCGCTATTGATGAGGATGGCCCGGGCTTTTCCGTGGCTGAGCGTTTTGCGACACAAGGCCACGGGGGCTGCAAAAACGCGGTTTGTGGTGAAGACTCCGGCGGTGGATGCATCGGTTTCGGACAGAAGAAGGGCCATGTCCGAGCGATCGGACCGGATGCCTGCATTCACGGCTCCAGCCGTGAAGCCTTCAGGGCTCGTTATACCCCCATTTTCTACTGTTTTCATCTCGTCTGTCATGTGCTTGAGCACATCCTTTCCGCAGATTGCCTGTGATATCTGGGCAAAGCGAAAACTATCGGTCATTGTCCGGTTAAAGTCGAACACAAAAAGAGAGGGAATTGATGGGAATCGATCAGTTCGGTCCGGCCCGGACATTTCGCCAACTGCCTGCTGCGCCGGCTTATGGCATTGCCATTGCGGTACTTATCCACAAAACGCCAATTCGTGGTATGTCGATACAGCGTCATCGGCATTTCACGTCCAGATCCGCACTGACCTGCGTCCTGCGCCATCGCACGACGATTCTTCATGAATGATGCGCGCTAGCGTGAGCGTTGTGGTGATCGTCGGCGCGAGCCGGAACGTGGACCGGAACGTGAACCGGATCGCCCTCGCGACGGAGGATGTCCTCCGCGACCGCGGTTTTCACGTACGGGCGCAGCGCGTTTGGGGGCAGGAAGGGGTTCGAGCAGTTCGGGCTCGGCCTGTCGGCAGGGGAGAGAGTGCCCGATGTATTCTTCAATATCCGGTATAATGAATGATTCATCTTCGCACGCAAAAGATACTGCTGTTCCGTTGGTGCCGACGCGGCCCGTGCGTCCGATACGGTGTACGTAGTCGTCTTGTTCGTAGGGAAGATCGAAATTAATGACATGTGAGATATCTTCGATATGCAACCCGCGCCCAGCCACATCCGTGGCGACGACCACATCGGTTTCGCCAGAACGGAACGATTCCAGTATGCGCACGCGCTTTTTCTGATCCACGGCTCCGGAAAGTACGGCACAATGCACGTCATAACGACTCAGCTCATCGCATAAGCGTTGAGCGGTTGTACGCCGGTTGGTGAAGATCAGGGTGCGAGTGCGATCCCATTTTTTCAGCAGGTTGTAGAGTACTTTGAATTTCTCGGATGACGTAATGGTGTAAATGATCTGATCCACGGTTTCTGCGGCAACGTGCTCGGGATCGACTTCTTCGATCACGGGATTGGGCATCCATTGCGAAGCCAGTCGCATGACGTCATCCGTAAGGGTCGCGCTGAACAACATGGTCTGACGGTGCTCACGTTTCGGGGTTCGTCCCACGATCGCTTTAACGTCAGGAATAAATCCCATGTCCAACATACGATCCGCCTCGTCAATGACCAGAACTTCGACCTGCTTCAGGTCGATAACGCCGCGTCGGCAGAAATCAAGAAGACGACCTGGGGTGGCGGCAATGACATCAACGATGCCCTCGGTTAATGCGCGTTCCTGGCGATTGTAATCCATGCCGCCATATACACCGAGTGTTTTGAATTTACAGTATTTCCCGAGTCCTTCGGCGTCTCTGACGACCTGCATGACCAGTTCACGTGTAGGAGCAAGAATTAATGCACGTGGCGTTCCTGGTTTGGCCTTTTGAGGCCGGGAGAAGTTGATGAATCGCGAAAACACAAGAATGAGAAATGCTGCGGTTTTTCCGGTTCCGGTTTGGGCTTTTCCTGCCACGTTGCGCCCTTCTTTGGCGTGCGGCAGGGTCTTGGCCTGAACGGGGGTGCAGTATTTGAAATCAAGATCGGCAATAGCATGCATCAGGGGCGTTGGGATATCGAGGTCGTGAAAGCGGGTTATTCCTTCCTGCGGTTCCACGACGAAATCCTCAATGGACCAGGGTTTCTGTTGCGTCTTCGGCTTGTTTCTGGGGCGCTTTCGCTGTTTGCGATGCGGGGTATGCCGTGGAGTTGCGTCGCTATGGTCCGACTGTTTCTTGGATGGCGGGGTCCGCGGTTCAGATTGAACAGTGTGAGACGTGCGCTTGCCGCTGCTGGATAGCCGACGGCCAAGCTTCTTGAGAAATCGCATCGGCATAAAATGACTACTCCCGATTCGTGAGGCCTCAATAAAGCTGTTGAGGCCGGGCGGACCGGATAGTGCGGAACAATCTCAGGCGAACAGAACGTGCCCAAGCTATTGTTGTCGCGTTTATCGTTTGGAGAACTGGAATCGCTTCCGTGCGCCGGGCTGTCCCGGTTTCTTGCGCTCTTTCATGCGAGGGTCGCGTGTCAGGCAACCACTGTTCTTGAGCACTTCGCGCAACGACGCATCAGCCAGAACCAGTGCCCGGGCGAGGCCGTGGCGCAGTGCGCCGGCCTGTCCGGCAATACCGCCACCGCGGCATTTCACCGAAATATCAAACTTGTCCTGCATGTTTGTGAGTTGGAGTGGCTGCATGATATAGCCAATCAGTGCTTCACTGCAGAAATAATCAGGAAGGGCTTTCTTGTTCACTTTGTAGTGCCCGGTCCCGGGGGTCAATGTTACTCTGGCAACTGCCGTCTTGCGGCGACCTGTTGCTGCGATTTGGGCTGTCGTATCAACCACGATGCATTCTCCGGTATGGGGCTCTATTTGTGTAAGCCCGAATCCTCTTGTTCTTGTCTTAGACTAATTCCACGGCCTTTACGCCTTGCGCCTCATGCGGATGTTCCGCACCAGCGTATACCTTCAGGTGTCGCAGGATTTTGCGGCTCAGCTTGTTTTTTGGCAGCATGCCACGTACAGCGAGCTCAATCATGCGTTCAGGATGCCGTTCGCGCATCACGGATGCGGTGGTTTCCTTCAGGCCGCTACGGTACCCTGTGTAATGTTGGTAAATCTTCTGATCTTCTTTGCGGCCGCTCAATTTGACCTTTTCCGCATTGATGACCACAACAAACGAGCCGGAGTCAACGTGCGGCGTGAATGTGGGTTTGTCTTTGCCGCGTAAGACGTCGGCGACCTTAGATGCAAGACGTCCCAACGGTTTGTCCGTTGCGTCTACAACTATCCATTCACGGGCAGTGCCCGGATTCTTTGCAATAAAACTCTTCATGCACACAATTCCCCTGTCGATTCAAAAAGACCCGCGGACAATACCGCACCGTGCCCCCCCCTGTCAACACCTGTTGTTCGAAAAAAATAAACCATTATTCAAGGCATCCAGTTTGTGGCTGAACTCCTCGGGAAGCTTTGACTGTTTAGTCGAACTGTTTTTTGAATGTAGAGAATTCTCTGGCAATGTTATCAAGTGTCTCTCGTAAGGTTGCGACTTCGGCTTCCAGGGATGAAATTCTGTCGTTTTCGGCCTGTAGCGCAACTCGTGCCGCTTCCGGTGGCGAGGCTGATGGCTGGGGGTCGATTTCGATATCACCACAGAGGAGGTGTGCCCAGCGGGATTCCCTGCGTCCCGGCTCCCGAGGTAGTTTGACGGTAAGCGGGCCTTCGCCCCATTCGGTCAGGCTGGTCAGGGTCTCGTCCACGGCCGTGGTGTCTACGAATGCGTGGAGCCGAGAGGTGTGTGTGCGGAGTTCGCCTACGGTTTGGGGCCCTCGCAGCAGCAGTTCGCACAGTATCGCGCGTTCCTGTATTGAAAAATCCCAGTGCGACTGCAGGTTGTGGCGATACTTTGGTACTCGGCTTGCGGTGGATGTGACCTGCATGGCCAATTTATGATCATAACGCATTGCATCCAGCGCCGATACGACATCCTTGTCGGTAAGCGCCATGGTCGGAGCGCGATTGGATTTCTGGTTGCATGCCGCGACGAGTGCATTCAGAGTCAATGGATAATAATCCGGCGTGGCAATTTCTTTTTCTATCAGGCAGCCCAGTACGCGAGCTTCTATAGGGGAAAGTATGAGCGCCATCACGTAATCGTCCTTTCTTCATGCTGAGTGTAAATGGAGTCTATGCAGTTCCGGTACCTGCGTGACAAATTATTGAGGAAGTCAAGCACACGGCGGCTGTGATAGCAATGGGGAATCGCTGGGCTTGTGCGGGTGGGGGAGGTGCGGTATATTTAAATATTAATACGAAAAACGTGGAGTGGATTGGGAATGCTGGAGATACAGAAAGTTGAAGACCGTCCTCACAAGGGGCTGACCACAAGCCTTATTGTTGGGATTATGCTGGCTATGGGCCCGCTGTTTGGCGCGATTGTTTCTGTTTTTGTGATGATGTATCGAACGGCAGCAGTTCGTGAAATGGTGGTGCAGGGCGTGTCGGACGGGGTTGTGCCTTTCCCGCTCTTGCCCGTGATTGTCGGTTTTTCCTTGTTTCCGGTGGGGTTGGTGCTGGTCTGGTTCTCGGTGATGCAGTTTTCGCATCACGTGTCCAGCGATCGGAAGAAACGGCATTGACGCCCTTGAAATGGCTGAAAACTTTTTGCGCAATTTAGGTCATAGTCCTATAGACAGCTCAATGCTTCGTTTCATATCGTTACGTCAAGCCTCCAATTTTTTATGGAGACCGTCCATTCCACTAATCCCATTCCTTTAACGGAGTGGGATTCATATAAATGGTTACGTAACCAGAATGATGAAGAAAAAGAATATAACGCAGAAAGACATTGCAGAACGCGCTGGGGTGGGGCAGAACACAGTATCGCGGGTCGTGACGGAACGTGGCTATGTAAGCCCTGAGTTGCGCCGGAAGATCGAGGCTGTCATGGATGAACTGGGGTATTGCCCGGATCGTCATGCGCAGGCGCTTCGTGCACGGCGATCCTGAAATGGGAGTGGACTGTGTGGCACCCCGAATACCCGGAAGGCAAAATGCTTAAACGCGATGCAATGATGAAGACAGTTGATGATGAGCTCCAAAGCTGCCTGGTTACCGGGGGGCATGTGCACCTGGTAGGGATCTGTGGTATTGGGATGGCTGGTCTGGCTGTTCTGCTTAAACAGCGTGGTTGCCGTGTCAGCGGATGTGATCACACTGCGGAAACGCGAATCGGACGCTGGTTGTCCAGTCGCGGGATAGAGGTGATTGAGGGGCATGATGCAAGTCATGTCACGCAGGACGTGGATTGGGTGGTTCGAACCGCAGCGGTCAATGAACAACACGATGAGATTTGTGCTGCTCGTCAATGTGCATTGCCGGTTTTTCGGCGCGGCGAAGTGCTACCGCGTTTGCTGGAGGGTGTCACGTCTGTGGCGGTCAGCGGCACACATGGTAAGACGACTACGAGTACGTTCGTGGCACAGCTCCTGAATGCCTGCGATGTGAAAACGGCCTGGTGTATTGGTGGTGAGATTGAGTCGCTGGGTGGCGTGGCGGGCTCGGACGCAGCAGAGGTGCTTGTGGTGGAAGCCGACGAAAGCGACGGAACGGTCGCGCTGTATTCGCCGGATATTGCCATTGTGACCAATATCGAATTTGATCACATGGAGCATTTCGAAAACGTGGCAGATTTCGAGTCCTGTTTCTCTGGATTCATTTCTCAGTCGCAAAGGCGAGTGATATACGGGGGGGATGATCCGCGTGCCGCTGCTTTGTGCGCCTCGGTGCCGGGTGCGCGTTCTTACGGTGAATCAGAGGGGGTCAGCCTGCGGGTGAGTGGTATAAACTGCGAGACCCGTGTGTCGACCTTTACGCTGTTATGTGAGGGGCGTGATCTGGGTGTTTTTGCGATTCCGGTTGCGGGTGTTCACAATGTGATGAACGCGGTTGCGGCAATAGGCGTGGCTCTGGAATTGGGAGTGAGTCCGGAGCATATTCGCGAAGGGTTGAATGCATTAAGTTTGCCTCGCCGTCGTTTCGAAAGGGTGGCGTGTCGAGACGGTGTGACCGTGGTGTCCGACTATGCGCATCATCCCTCTGAGATTGTCGCACTGGTGAAGATGGCTGGTTTGCAAAAGTCGCAGCGTTTACGCATGGTTTATCAGCCGCACCGCTACACCCGTACGCGAGCCTTGGGGGCGGATTTCCCTTCTGCTTTTGATGGTGTGGATGAAGTTATTCTGGTGCCTGTGTATGCAGCCTCTGAATCGCCGTTGCCGGGCGGGACGACGGCGGATCTTTATGCCCGTTTTTACGGGGCGCCGCAGCACGGCCCGAAACGCCTGATGCTGGCCGATTCTGTGGAGGAGGCCGGAGAGTATTACCGTCGGACGCTGCAGCCGGGCGATATGTTGCTGGTGACGGGAGCTGGGGATGTGGAACGGTTGGCGTTTGATATGCAGCAAGCCCTGGAAGCGGAGCAGGTTGGATTTCAACGTGAAGGGCATGGTGAGACCGTTGTGGCTTTGCCGATTGAGGCATTGAGGGACTCTGAGGTGCGTCAGGGTTTTCCGATGCGCCGTATCACCAGTTTTGGTGTGGGGGGCGAGGCAGATTGCCTTGTGGACGTGGGAAGCATTTATGATCTGGCCGTTTTGTTGCGCTGGACAGAAGAGAACGGTTTGCCGTTGAGACTGCTGGGTGGCGGATTCAATGTGTTGGCCAGTGATCTTGGGGTATCGGGGGTGGTTGTTCGGTTGCGGGGTGAGGCGTTTCGCCATATTGTGCAAGATGGAGAGGTGATACGTATTGGAGCGGGGGTGTCTCTGTCGCGTCTGCTGGACTGGGCCGAGGAGAACGGGTTGGCAGGCTTGGAGAATCTGGAGGGGATTCCGGGCACCGTAGGTGGGGCCTGTCGTATGAACGCCGGTGCACACGGTTCGGAGATTGGAGATCACCTTTTATGGATTCGTTGTTTGAAAAGTGACGGTCGTGAGCATATAGTCTCTCGAGAGCGGATGGGACTCGCATACAGAACGTGCGACGCGTTGCGGGATGCGCTGTGTGTTGAAGTCGCTTTACAGCTTCCGGCGGGTGACCGGAAGGTGATTCAAGCGCGGCGCAAGGAGGTGTCTGAACGTCGTGTATGGATGGCATCGCAGCGATCGGCAGGTTCTGTTTTCAAGAATCCCCCGGGGGATTTTGCAGGTCGGCTTCTGGAGGGTGCCGGGTATAAAGGTGTGCAATTGGGAGGGGCTGGGACAGCGCCTTCCCAAGCGAACTTTCTGAGCGTTGATAAGAGTGCTTGCGCGTCGGATGTGTTGGCCCTGATGCAGCAGATGCAGATGGCTGTGGCCATGCGGTATGGGGTGGAGCTGGAGACTGAGATACGATTTTTTGGTTTGATGAGGTGATGGTGAAGCGGTTTGAGAAAGTTGCGGTATTGATGGGAGGGCCATCTTCGGAGCGCGAGATTTCTCTCCAGTCTGGTCGGGCTGTTTCGCAGGGGCTGGAACAAGCCGGCTATGAGGTGTTACCGGTGGTGCTGGATGAGAGGACCGTCCCCACGTTGGACGGTGCTGAGGCGGTATTTATTGCGTTGCATGGTGCATTTGGTGAAGATGGGGGCGTTCAGGCGATTCTGGATGAACGTCATATTCCTTATACGGGATCCGGGGCTGATTCCAGTTGTCGGTCTATGGACAAAGTGCTCAGCAAGAAAGCCTTTGTTCAGTCAGGCATCCTGACCGCACCTTATGAGATTCTGCGGGCAGGAGATACTCGAACGCTCCCGTTGCCTGTGGTTCTCAAGCCGGTGACAGAGGGATCCAGTATTGGCCTTCATCGTGTGGTTGAAGAGGCCGCGTGGGACGACTGTCTGGCTGATACGCTGCAATATGGTGGGATTGCCCTTGTGGAGCAGTATATCGAGGGGCGTGAATTGACGGTGGGTATTGTTGATGGGCAAGCGTTGCCCCCGGTTGAGATTCGAGCACCGGATGCGTGGTATGACTATTCGGCAAAGTATGCGGGAGGCAGCGAGTATTTAGTGCCTGCACCTCTGGATGAGCCTCAAGTAGTTGCGTTGCAATCGGTTGCGAGAGATGTGTTTGCTGCTTTGGCTTGTCGGGGCTTTGGGCGTGTGGATTTTCGTTTGCATCCTGATGGCCGGATGTTTGTGTTGGAGTTGAATAGTATTCCGGGATTTACGCCAAATAGTTTATTGCCAAAAGCGGCCGGGGCGGCCGGTATAGAGTTTCATGAGTTGTGTCATCGTATTATGCAGACGGCTGCATATGATGGGTGATCAGGACGATGTGATAGGTTGAGACCAATGTGGTTTGATGACGAGATAATTTCGGGAAAGAAGCTGGGTACGGTGAAGCGCCGACGTGGCCATGCAAAGACGCTGAACGTGCGGCAACGCAAATCCAAGCGTGGTGATTCGCGTCATGGCAAACAAATTGCGGTGCTGATACTGGTTCCGCTGCTTGTGGTAGCGGTGGTGGTGGGCATTTGGTTTGGGTTTAAGGGCATTGGCTACCTGTTGTTTTCGGGGAATGACCGTTTTACGATCACGCGTCTTCAGATTCGTGATGAAGGCACGGCGGCGCATGATTTTATCAGGGGGGAGCAGGGGATCAAGGAAGGCAGCAATCTGTTCTCATTTGATCCTGCTGAGTTGCAGCGGAAGTTTCTGGCGCGTGCACACGCCTATCGCGCAATCAAGATTACACGGTCTTTGCCGGATGTGTTGATTGTGGAAACCGTACCACGTGTGCCGATTGCACGCATTGTGGTCGGGTGGCGACAGTCGCTTGTCACGGATAAAGATGGTGCGGTGTTCTCTTCGGCGCGCACGGTGCGACACCTTCCGGCATTGGTGGGGTATAAGGGAGATGCATTGCAGCCGGGATCGCGAATCAGCGGCATGTCGGTGGCAGCGGTTCAGTTGGTGGACGTGTGTCGCAATCCGCAACTTGGTCTGGATGTCAAGGAGGTAGATATTGGAAAGCGAGAACACCTGGTGTTGCGAGCCGATTACGAAGGTGTGATGCGGCAGATTCATCTAACCTGGAGTGGCATGGGTGCGAGGACTCCAGAATCTCGCATGGAGTTGTTGCGCAAGCTTGGACGATGGGTGCAGGCGATGCAGAAACCTGAAGGGGCAAATGAGACCCGTTTTGACGGAACGTATCATGATAGAATCTATACGCGCTAGCGTATGGTAGGGAGATTTTGTGGGATGGCGGCACCACCAATAGTGGCTTTGGAAATAGGTACTTCGAAGATTGTTGCGCTGGTTGGCGAAACACGTGAAGACAACTATATCATGATCACGGGTACCGGAGAATGTCCTTCAAAAGGCATTCGTAAGGGCGAGATTGTGGACATGAACAATGCATCCGCCTGTGTGCGACGGGCATTGGATATGGCTGAAGAGAATGGCAAAGTCTCTATTCGTGAAGTCGTTCTGGCGATCTCGGGTGTACATGTCCACAGCATGAGCAATCGCGGCACGGTTCCCATTTTGAGTAAGGACGGCATCATTGGCGACGACGATGTGGAGCAGGTACGCGAAGTGGCCAAGGCGGTCAATCTCCCCACGGATCGCGATATTTTGCATTCACTGGATCAGTATTATTCCCTGGACGATCAGGATCGTGTGATGAAACCTGAAGGGATGTCGGGTGCCCGTCTTTCCCATGATATGCTGGTGTTGCATTGCGTGCGCAATCGGTTGGAGACCTCCATTCGTCTGGTTCAAAGCCTTTCTGTCGGTGTTGACGATGTGGTGTTCAGCGGTCTCTGTTCAGGGATGTCCGTGTTGACACCCGAGCATAAACGTGGCGGGGTTGTGGTTATCGATCTGGGTGGTGGAGCTACGGACTATATGGCCTATGCATCGAGTGTGCCGGCGGCGGCGGGTGTGGTTGGCGTCGGTGGCGATCATGTGACGAATGATGTGGCCATGGCTTTCAATATTTCTACGAGCCAGGCGGAACGGCTTAAGCGAGAGTCCGGATGTGCGATGACGGGGACGGTCAATCGATCGCAGCGGGTATCCATGGCGCCGGAAGTCGGCTTCCCGGGTCGTTCGGTGAATTTGAGTTCACTGCATAGCGTGATTCATGCACGCATGGAGGAACTGTTGACCATCGTGCGGGATCGGTTGGTAAAGGAGCAGGCCTTGCATCATCTCGGGGCCGGGGTAGTGCTGACGGGCGGGGGCGCGCATCTCAAGGGTGTTCTTGGCCTGGCAGAAGAAATTTTTCAATTACCCTGCGAGATCGGTCGTCCTCGGGGTGTAACCGGTGTGGCCACGGTTACGGATGGACCGGAATATGCCACCTGTAGTGGGTTGGTTCAGTACGGATTCAAAGTATACAGCGAAAAGAGGCGCAAACCACTATTCAAACAATGGCTTAGCAGCCTTGTGGGCGGTTAGATTTGATTTTTATTCAATATGGATTTGGGGTAATTGCGGATCATGAGTGATCAACGGTTCAGTGTGATGGGAATGGGTGGCGCGGGTTCACGATTGATGGGAGCCGTGGCGGCACTTGTGGATGAGGAGTTGCCGTTGTTGGCGGTGGATACCGATACGTGTTCGCTTGCTGAATCAAAGGCTCCGATTTGTCTTCAGGTGGGTGAAGCCCTTACGGAAGGATTTGGTGCAGGTGGTGATGACCGCATGGGGCGGCAGGCCATGGATACTGGCGTGACGGAATTACTTGAAGCGGCGCAGGATGTTGCCGCAGTGCTGATTGTGACCGGGTTGGGTGGAGGTGTTGGAAGCGGGGGAAGTGTTGCTGCGGTGCAAGCATTGCAGGATGCAGGGATTATGACCCTTTGTTTTGCGACGTTGCCTTTTTCTTTCGAAGGGGGATCGCGTAAGGCGGTTGCCAATCGTGCCGTTGAAGAACTGGAAGCCGTTTGCGATGTTCTGATTACGGTGCCCAATGATGCGTTGTTCGAAGAGGTGGATGCCAATGATCTTCCCGCGTTGTTCGATGCTGCGAATAAAAAACTCGCCGCTGCAGTGCTCGCCTTGTGGCAGACACTGTCCCGGCCGGGCTGCATCAACATGGATTTTGCTGATCTTAAGCGGATCGGTAACGATACAGAGGGGAGTTGTATTCTGGCTTATGCAGAAGCTACTGGCGAAGAACGCGTTGTTGCCGTGCTGAAGGATTTGCTTGAAGGACCCGCTCTGCAAGGGGGGAAGCAGTTAAATCAGGCCAGACTTGTGTTAGTAAGCCTGGTTGTGGGGCCGGATGTAACGCTCAAAGAAGTCGGAGAGGTGCTCAACGGGATTTCAAAGGCAGTGAAGCCTGAATGTCGGGTATGTGTGGGTACCTCGGTTGACGATGCATGGGTCGGTCGTGTCTCTGTATCTTTGGTCGTGGGGAAGAAGCGTGCGACTAAATCGGTCATTACCGCGCCGCAAGTGGAAGACTCTCCTGTAGAGATTAATGTGCCAAAACGAAAGAGCACTGTGGAAAGTGCTCGGCCGCAGGGACGATCAGTTTCCGGTGGTCGCAAGAAGAGCCAGCAGGCAAGCCTTCCGCTTGATCGGGGTGGCCGGGGCCGATTCAAGGATGTGGCACCCACCATTCTGAATGGTGAAGACCTTGATGTGCCCACCTTTATTCGCCGTCGTATTCGCGTGGATAAGTGAGGCCGCGATCACATTCGGAGATTTACACTTGAAGCATTTCTACCCAGCTATAATAGAATAATTAAATATTATAAGGCATATCGTCTGGTCATTGACACTGCCTGTGGCAATCTTGTCCGGCCAGCGCACAACGAATGGCACTCTATGTCCTCCTCCAAAGGCGTCAGCTTTCATTCCGCGCCATGGAGCATTGGGGCTGTGTCCGAACGTCCCTGCGTGAGGCTCAAACTGAGCTGCGTTCGCGCGGGTCAGTTTGTAGCTCTCCACGCGGTTGTAAGGGTCGGTGAGTTCTCGAGTGTGAAATCGAGTTCCACCTTCTCCCGGGTTGCGTATTGCTTGAGTTCCACGCGCCTCACGAACCACGTCCCGTCGTCATGTTTCTTTATGGACTTGAGGGCGCAGACAAAGCCTGTGTCAGCCTCTGCCCGGAGGGCCACTCCGATCTGCTCGTCTATCCACACGGTAAGGGGTTCTGTCGCGTGGCGATAGATCGTACAATTCCGACTTAGCTTGCGGTCGGTGCCGGTCTCTCGCCAGCTACTTTCTGATTGGAGAAGGGACTGCAGATGGGCAAGGTTCTCCTCCAGCGGAGACTCCCAGTCATGGGGCGCTACGGGAGTCGGCTCGGCAGGTTGTGCCTCAGATACTGACGTTGCCGCGGGTGGTGACGTGTGCGGCTCCGGATGCGCTTGCCGTGGCACCTCCTGTTTCACGTCGCGCTGGCAAGCGACGCCTACGCAGGCGATGCACAGAATTGAGATGCTGATCCGTTTCATTGCTCGGTCTTTCATGTCTGTGGCCTAACGTCTAGCTTGAGGATTTGGCACGTTAGATCCGATATTTTGAATGCTTTGGTTCGCTTCTTTTTCCTGTTCCTGAAGCATCTACCTGTAAGGATACTCCTCAAATCTTACCGGCTTGTCTGTAAAGCGCGGGTCCTCGGTTGTCTTTAGATACTCAACCAGGTGTGAGCACAGCTTCTTGATGGTTTTACTGTGCTTGGGATCATCTGCCAGGTTATGTGTCTGGTCGGGATCCTTTTCACAATCATACAGCTCGACTGCTCCTCGTTTGGCGAAGCAGAGATCATAGAACGTATTCTTATCGGAGTCATTCTTCATCTGCATGATGAATGACTTTGTCGGCCCATCATCACAGTCGGCGTGCTTTCCTATCTTGTGGGTGGACCCGTCTGGCACACCTGCAGGCCAACGATCTGGCTCCAGGTTCAGAATAAGCAACCATTTGTCCGTACGAATGGCGCGAGCTGGATAACCGGCCATGGAAGGCTTTTTCTGCGCAAGCGTATGTCGTTCCCTGCCGAAGACCATGTAATCGCGTTCGCGGTCCACACGTCCTGCGTTCTCAGATTGAAGAATGGGAAACAGTGAATGCCCTGTCATCTCACTTGGCACCTCAACACCAGCGGCATCCAAAAATGTTGGGGCAAGATCCGTAAATGAAATGAAATCAGTTACAGTACGGTTGGCATTGACTTCGTTTCCCCACCGGATTGCCAACGGTACGCGTGCCCCCCAGTCGTACAGGTTGCCTTTGCAGCGGGGGAACGGCATGCCGTGGTCACCGGTCATGACAATGATCGTGCTGTCCAGTTCGCCAGCTTCCTCCAGCAGCTTGATAGCCTTGCCAACATCGCTGTCCCAACGCTGCACTTCGAAATAGTAGTCCGCAATGTCACTGCGTACCTCTCTTGTGTTCGGGTAGAAGTTTGGCACATGTACTTTGTCGATATCGATTCCGCTCTTAGCGCCGCTTCCCTTGGCATAGCCACGATGAGGATCGCTGGTTCCGAACCAGAAGCAGAAGGGTCTGTCCTTGTTGCGCTTCTTCATGAAAGACCTGAAATCGCCGTCGGGGCCACAAGGATGCTCGGTGTACCCTCCTTTTCTGAAATTGCCCGGTCCCCATGCTTTGCGCCAGTGGCCAATCTGATACCCCGACTTCCGCAGGAGGAACATGAAGTTCTGATGCCGCACATCCAATGTGCTCCAGAGATTTGCCCCTTCGTCAAGGCGGTAAAACTGCTGCCCGGTGAGGAGTGCATTACGACAGGGAGTACACGAAGGACTGGAAACAAAGGCATGTTCAAAAAGAACGCCTTCCTTTGCCAGGCGGTCGAATGTCGGTGTTTTGACGACCTTGTCGCCATATGCTCCAGCATGTGGCCAGCCCCAATCGTCTGCGAGGCAAAGCAGAATATTGGGTCTGGCCGGCATCTTGGGCTCAGGCGCCGTGAGGCCAAGGGGCACCACTGCCATGACTCCAAGAGCGGTGATGGTCCCGAGAAATTTGCGTCGGTCAGGTAAAACTCTTATCATAATATCTCCTATTATAGCGAACGCCGCGGATCAGTCGCGGCTATTTGCATCCGGCTTGTTAGGTTTTGTATTAGGTAGACTCGTTAGTTTGAATATTGTCACCTTGTTCTCGAACAATGATGGTGCATAGAGTAGGTTGCGCTTGGGGTCAATTGCGATATCAGCAGGACAGGGCACCTCCGCTAGAGTACTGACGTACTTTCTGTCAGCTGTGACATGAAGCAGTCTATCACCCTTCACGTCTGAGATGATAAACGAATCGTCCTTTAGTACTTCAATTCCGTCCGGACCAACAAAGTACTCTTTCAGGCCAAAAGGAATGGGATCTCGCTCCCCGGAAGGGTCGAGTTCATAAAGCTCGTGCAGCTTAATGCTGACACAGTAAAGATGGCCCTTGTGCGATGTAATACCGTTGATCCACTCAGGAGCTTTAATTTCATTATGTGTGCCGGTGATGAGATCGACTCTGTAAGCCTTGGCAGATTTTGTATCGGACACATATAAGTCATTCCCATCTGTCGAGATATCGTTTAGCCATTGCGCGCCGGGAATATCTATCACGCGGATAGGTTTCTCTGCATCTAACGGGCAGACCAATAATCTCGAGATATCCGCGATATACAGATGCTCGTTAAGTATCGTCATGCCCTTGGGTGCATTGAATGTAAAGTCCGCATTGCTGCTCCGCCATTTTCGCTCGATCACCGAACCGTCAGGATACAGCACAGAGATGAAGCCTTTCCCGTCGGCTTCCCAGCCCCCCTTTGTCGAGGTTTCGATATTTGCGACGAATACGCGCTTGGCTTCGTGGTCCACGCGAATCGCTTCAGGCCAGTTGAAATCGCCGATCTCACCGATCTTTTTCAATTCCCATCCGGCGCGGTTCGCTGTACACCCGGTAAAGCCGGATAGAAGTAAAGCGCATGCGACACAGACCGCAACATTCCTACATATCATCTTTGTCTCCATGTTGTTTACCTAACGTAGTGCTCACCGGACCTGTGAGGGCTCGCATCGCGCGGCCTTACTAGCAACTTTGTTGTGCCCTCTCGTGGTCTCAATGCAGGGCCAACGGGACATGTCGTGCTATGAGTTTGAAGTGCTTGGCCCGTGTGTACAGTTCCAGATGATTCTGAATCGCATGTTGTGCGATCATGAGGTCAGGGATGCCAACCTTGTTGATCCCATTCTTTAGACAAGCGATCTGCATTTGGATAAGATCATCCCAGTCCACTTCCAAAGGCGGACAGACGATCTCTCGCATAAGGCCAATCAATTTGCGTTGTCGCCTCAGGTGCAACGCCGGAATCAATTCGGCAAGAATGAGGTCGTTCACTACAATAAGATTCTCTTCAATCAAGAAGTCGAGTCTTCCGTCGTTCGCTGAACCACGGAAGTACTCAACCCATATGGAGCTATCGATCAGCACGCTCATGAGCGCTTCCGTAGCGTATTCAGGTCTATATCGAGGTCAACTTTCCCTTTGAACTTCGTGATACCATGGATACGACTCTTGCGCACGAGATCCTCGAGTGCAGTCACGATGACGGCAGTCTTCGTGCGCTGGTGCGTGGCCTTCATCGCCTCAGCAATGAGGGGAGCGGGGAGATCAAGGGTTGTTCTCATAGGTTTCTCCATGCATATAGTTTCCTGTGTGTGTGCATATATAGTATGCAATGGTTGGCGCATGCGTCTAGCCTATTCTTTCGGGCACAACGGCTGCGTTCACGCGCGCGGTTTACCACGTCGCTGTGCAATGCTTTGTGTACGCCCAGCATGGGCGTGTTGTAAACGGGGTGCAAGTTTCCTGTAGGAGGACCGCACGTGAAAACGTGAACGACTACGTGAAGCCAACTTCGTGAGGGTAACCGAGCGGGGGGGGCAACCCTGATCGCCTGATCGGAACCGTCAAGTGCGGACCCGCATGATTGGTGGTGTGGGACCTGTGGCTGGCTGAGGATTTCTCAGTCAGTCACAGGCACCCGATTCGACACATAGTCCTTTCTATCCAAACCACGACACGACCGAAGCCATCGTAAAGTATCCACACACCAGCAAGAATATCACAAGGAGCAGTGACCAAACAATGCAACATATTATGCGCTGGCGCCTCGAGAGTCCCGAGAAACGTTTGCGGATGACAAACACCAGACTAGTGATTTGAAGGATAATGCCAACGGTTGGCCCAGCGAAGTATGCGGGCATCCTCGCCCACCGTGGCAAGCTGAAGTGAAGAAGATCCAATAGAAAAGGAAAGCCGCGATGAGGGACTCGCATGTTTGATACGGCCATGGTCAAGGCGAAGATCAGCCCCACGGTGAACGTAATCAGTATTGCTGCTATGTTCTTCTTCATTTTCTGTGTTGAATGTTCACACTCAGACTCGGCGCGTTTAGCGACGTAGCTCTGCAGTGTTTTGGCTCCTTTTGTAGTAGCTTTTTTGTATTCTAATGCAATCAGCTTCGCCACTTAATCTTTGTGACTTTACCTTCGTCTGCTTTATTGCCCGCGATTGCCCTGAGTTTCAATGATGCTCCTGTAGCTGAAAATTCAGCATCCACCCAGCCAACGGGAAACTTATTGTTGAAGACGTAAGCGGTAGACGGAAGGTTGATCAAATCCAGATCATCTTGCTTGGAAAAGCGGTAGCAATGCGAGTGTCCATAAATAACCGCTTTCACATTGCGATGCGGTTGTATTACTTTGAAGAACCTTAAGTCATCCTGTAAATCACCGTCGCCTCCGCCAAAGGAATGATGCAAGAGAAGAATCGTTGGTTTTTTATCCGATTTAGTCAAATATTTCTGCAGCCAATTGCGCTGTGCCTGTCCCAGTCGCCCGGCGACATAGTTTGTGATTTGAAGTGAATCCAGAAAGATCAAACGCACAGGCCCTGAATTAACTACAGTGACGTGCTTACCCTTGACTTGTGCTTTTTCTCCGGATGTTGAGGGAAAAGCCGCGTTAAAGTTCTTAAAGTGGTCATGATTTCCAAGAGCCATAAAGACGGGCGCCACCAGAGTGAGTTTGTCGACATACTCTTTTACAACCAGATAGTCCTCCGATTTGCCTGACAGACGCGCAATATCGCCGGTAATTCCAATACCATCAGGTTTTGACACGGCAACACCGGGGACAACATTATCCATGTTATCAATCATTGAGTAACCGCGGTACTTTTCGGTTTTATCAGCCGGAATATGCGTATCTGAAAGTAGTGCCCAGCGACACGAATCTCCTTGCGTGGCATAGGTAAGCTCCACTATCCCTAGCGCCGCCGCACCTGCAGCAAATACTGAGCTCTTAATAAACAATCTTCTGCTGAGCTGATCAATCATTTCTCACTTCCTTCCGATATTCATCTACATGTCCAACGTCATTCTGATGCGTTTCTGGATAACGCTGAAAATCTTCGTTGTTCAGAAATCGCATCGAGAATCTTGTTTTGCCGAAATCATGGTCCAGAAGTCCCTTGGTGCAGAATGATTAAATACGCCACCTGTTACGGGTCATTTATGCTTAATTGATAGCATAAAGGGTGTGTCCCTATTTTTTAAGCTTTGATTTCAGCCATTTCGTATTCGTCAACGACCTCGTGCTCCTCTACGAAGCGAAGTGCAGCCGTCTGAATAAAATTTGAGAGGGGCCGGTTGACGTGAGCGGCCAACCCTTTGAACTTCTGATAGACGGCATCGTCAAGTTTGAGTGTTACGGTCTGAGACATGGTTAAGCTTCTGTTGTAGTGTGTGCCTATGTCTACTAGGTGAACACAATAGCACACATAGTTGCGGCAAACATAACCTGCTGAAGTAGGCGCGATGAAAGCGCGGCTATGAACAGTCAGGTTCATATCAGAGATCGGATAATTTAAGGCTCTCTAATGCTTCAGCATCGGCTATATCTTTTGATCTTCCTGATGCTTTCTTGTTGCAGATAAGGTCATCTAGTGAGGGGATGTTAATCATTAAGCCTTCAATTTCTGTTCGTATTGAGTTTGCAAATGCAGACTCAAAATCCAGTCCCGAAACTCCAGTGATAATATCTATTCTTCTCGGGGCCACACCAATCTGGAAAATGGTATCCGGCTTTAGAAGATCATCGGATGTCAACCCGTGAAGGGGTGCCCCAAATTTATTTAATGCTTTTAAAACAGCATCAGCATTGTCAGGAGCTGGCATTACCCATATATCAATATCCATGGTTGCACGGGGGTAGCCATGAGCAGCGAGAGCGTATGCACCGACGAGAATAAATTTAACGTTCTCGCCGATTAACGACTGTAACATTTCTTTGTAGTCTTCGTTTAACATCGTGATGTTGACTTAAAGATGCGACTTCCTCCGTCAGAGGCCATACAAGGTCCAAGCGAGAACTTGGCGAACCAGGTACGAAGTCATCGTTCCTTTTGTCTCCTATTTTACCAAGTCTCGTTATGCTTTTATTCATAACTATATTCATACCAGAACTATTGCGGAACATCAAATCTATTGATCCGAATGTTTACAATCACCTTTTGGCGCGGCTACGCGACAATAAGGTAAATTGTCCCGATCGATGAGTCTGATTCTTGATAGGTTTACCTCTTGAGTCTTCTTCGCCCGGCGACAGGATGTCGATCTTCGAATCTCTTGTTGATTGTATCAATCAATCTTCTCCTCGCCGCCAGGAACACCTTGTCTGTTACCTCTTTGTTGTCCGAGCTCTTGACTGACGGATCCGCCTTGAAGTTGAACTTGTGGGCGTAGTTTCCGGTGACCGTGTTGCCGCGCGCCTTATTCTGCTTTGAGCCCAGCATGACCCATGGGGTAAACCGACCGCCCCAAGGATTGAAGACTACATTGTTGATTATGGTGCAGTTCTGGGCATCATACAGGCTCACTCCGTGCCAGTGCTTAACGCCGATTACGTTTCCCTCAACACGGAAGTTCACCAGCGGACCATCGAAGAATCCTATGGCCTGGAAAATGGTAGCATAAGGACGGCCTTCCTCCTCCTGGTTCATGATCAGGTTGTGTCGAACATCAACGTTTCGAACCGTGCCTGTTCCTTTGTTGAATAGGAAGCACTGAATGGCGTCATCATGGTTCTTGTCTCCATCTTCCTCGCCAACGTATACATTCTTGATGACATTCAGCTGCACAGTAATACCGTCTCGAGTTATTCGGATGCCGTCACCTGAGAAATCGGAGACAACATTTCCCTCACAAAGGGAATCGTAAGCGCACAAGGATATGCCAAACCGGGTGTTAAGAACGTAGTTGTTTCTCAACGTAAGGTTCTTTCCGTGCCTTCCCATGAATATGCCTGAGTTTGCTCCCGTCCAATCTGCTGGGCCCCATTTTGAGGTGTTGGTTGTTGTGTGGACAAAGCAATCTTCAAGAATAACGGTGTGTGAGGAGCCTCCCTCCGCAATGGTCACAATGCTTCCTTTATATTTCTTGTCTCCGCAGGAAGGGCTTATTGTCAACCTCCTGACGGTCCAGTTTGAGCCTTTTGTGATGGTCAGTCTTCCAAGTTCTGGCTTCTGTCCCTTCATCGGCTCTATGACGACCATTGTCTTGTTCTCTCCCTGAAACTGCACATGGCCGTGATAGCCGGAACCAAGGAGAACTCGGTCGCCACCCCTCAACTTGGTGAGTTTCCCTTCTCGTGCAGCTTGTTCCAGCGTTCCCCAGGGATGCGACATTGTACCCGGATTCTCAGCATTTCCCTTGCCCGGAATCGCGTAGTAATCCCCTGCATGACCGTGGTACGCAGGCAGCAAGAATGCAGTTGCCATAGCGATCAGTGTAGATTTCATTCTCTCTCCATCGAACGCTTTGAATGACCCTCAAATCAAACGGCGTTTGATTTGTAGTGGTCAATTTGTTTGTTCGCCTTTTAAGCTCTCTTGTATTGCAATCGCGACTCGCTCTGCCAGTTTCTTTTGGCCTGCCGTGTTGTAGTGGACATCATTGTCTGCCTTCGCATATAGCTTTCGCTTGTCTTTTATCAGTTTATGCAAGTCATTCATAGTGATGTTGTGTTTCTTCATTACCTCCCTGGCCACCTCAAGGTACTTCTTTTCCGTTTCAGGGGAAACAACAGCGCTGCCTTCTTTGAATCTCTTTACCATGCTTATCTCAGGCATGGGACAAGCGGGCGTTGTGGTGGCCCAAATAAGTATGGCTCCAGTGTCTTTCAGACGGCTGACAAGTTTCTCGAGCCTTTCTTTATACTTCGCGGGTGAGCGATCCTGCTTCCAGTACTCCCATCCGTACATGTCCCAAAGTCCCCAGTTGAAATGGATGACATCCCACTTGGTATCACCCAGCCATTTCTCTATGTTGGCAAGTCCCCGTATGGTAGGTCCTGCATTGCCTCTGTGATGCTTTACTACCGCCTTGCCCTCCAAGGCTTTCTTAACGTGGGGGGTATATCCAATGGATATGGAATCTCCAATAATTAAGACTTTGGGTAATTCAGATTTTTTCCCATCTCCTGCAAATAGTGACTGCAGTGCGATAGTAGTCATAAATAGTGCTGCAATGAATAATCGTTTCATTTTTAATCTTTCCTTTTCTTCAGTATGGCGAACGGCTGCAATGAGGTGTTCCTGAAACCGCGGTTTTAGGAATCGCCTCCATTGCTTTGTGCGGTATTGCTTCGCTGGTTACACTCTTTCAGCACAGCAATGATTTCAGCATCTGTGGATCCACGATAATATATATCTCCAATCCGATACGCACCTGGCCCGGCTCCTGTCGAGTACAGTTCAATGTCGATGGTGCGACCGTCTGTTGTTTTGACGTCAATGTGACCCAGTCCTCGCCGCGCGCTTGGACGACCATCTCTTTGCCGATCAGCAAAGAGAACAAGGATTTTGCCATAATCACTTGGTGTTACCTCAAATTTGGGAACATCAGGAATGCCAGGGTCAGCATTGTCAACACCTGCAAACATGAGCGATACATCCAAAATACTTGGCAATTCTATTGGGGGGGGTGCACCACCACAACTACACAGGCACAGCAGTAAAACGATCAAACATGTATTTCGTGTCATTCTTTCTCTCCTTACCGAACGTCGTGCCTGACCATCCTTGGAAGGTCGTGCGTAGCGCGGTTGTTCAAGGTATGTGTCGGCATCTTGTTGGACACCTATAGGTGGACCCCGAAATGGATCCCAGCGGTGAAGTGTTCTCCATGATCCGTCTTCGAGTAGTCAACAACTGGGCCAATGTGCCACGCCCCTACGTCGAAGACGTAGGCCGTCTCCAGGTGAGTGGAGAATTCTGATTCCCATTCCCCCTCGTGCTCGGCCCACTCAATCCCCGGGCCGACGCTGAGCACCAGGCCTCGCCATGGGTAAATGGAGGCGAATCCCATGAGCGCGTAGTGCTCATGGTCAGCGAAAATTACCTCGCCTGCGATGCCAAGCGAGAGATGGGCGAGTATGCCATCTTCCCCCAAGCGTTTTCCAACGTGGACGTGGAGCGCAATACCATCATCTGTGGTTTCATGCTCGCCATAGTGTTCGTCATGGTCATCGTGCTCGGTCTCTTCGTGGTGCTCTCGATCCTCGTCGAGACGCACATACCCGACCGAGAATCCGAACTCAATTTCGCCGGCAGCGCACGAATGACATGCATGATTGTCTTCGGCTAGAGTTGACGCAGGGACTATCAACCCCGCCAGTATCGTGACTGCAAGCAATGCGTTTGTTCCGTTCATTTCTTTCCTTTCATCTGTGTTCAACGCCTCGGATGAACCTCTCCGGCGAGGCCGTCCGCGGCCTTAGCGGAGTCGCGTTCAATCCGGTTGTTGGGGACAGATCAGTGTGACGCTCGGGAAGTAGGTGCCCAGCCTCTTGGTGTCTCGTGTCAGCAGCGGAATACCGATGGCTTCAGCATGCCCACCGATGAAGAAGTCGGGAAGCACTGACGTCTTCGTCCCCTTTCTCCCTTTGTAGCGGGCAAATGCCTTCGCCGCCCGGAATAGCCCCTGCCGAGGGACTTCCTGGTAGATGAGCGCAAATCTCCTGATGACATCATCGACGAAATCAACAGAGGGACTGCCGAAACACAACTCAGCATATACCACCGGGTTGATAGTCAACCCGGTGCCGGCGTTGGCCTCAAGTTGCTCGATTGACCAGTCGGCCCATTGCGGGTCGTCAGTGAGAACATCAATGATTACATTGGTGTCAACCAGTACCGGCATCAGTTCCCCCTGGTTGCTTTCATCCACTCTTTTGTGGTGCGAGTTCCCTTAAGTACACCGCGCAATGCACCAAACCTCCCGCCGGCATCGTCACCCCCTTCATGCTTGACCAAGACGACGGCGTTACCGCTAATGCGGAAGTCGACATCGCTGTGCGGTGCGATATCCAGGTACTCACGAATCCGCGCAGGTATCGTCACCTGACCTTTTGTTGTGACTTTCATGGTATTACTGTCGCACGTATTACTTCGGTCGTCAAGTCCCCAAC
>JADHWI010000013.1 GCA_016783565.1 Kiritimatiellia bacterium | reverse complement strand
ATCGTGTTGTGTGATGGATAGATACTCGTTAAACATCGCACCATCATCTCAAATGTTCAGGAATGAATAGGGAGCGTTTGTCATGACAAATCGAATGATGCTTTGCGGGGCTTTACTTGCGTTGTGGGTCGGAAGCGCCTCGGCTGCACAAAAGTACGATGTTGCTGCTTTCTATTGGCCCTCGTGCCACTTCGATGAGCGCTGGGCCCCATTCTTCCCTGACGGCAAAGAGGGCGAATGGGAAAGCATTCGCAACTGCAAGCCGAAGTGGGAGGGGCACTGGCAACCTCGCGTACCAGCGTGGGGGTATTTGATGGATAACGACCCGAAGGCCATGCAAAAGAAAATCGAAGCCGCCACAAGTCACGGCGTTAACGTGATGATCTTTGATTGGTACTGGTTCGAAAACAAACCATTCCTCGAAAGTGCACTCAATGACGGATTTCTGAAAGCAAAGAATGTCGACAAGATGAAGTTCTATCTGATGTGGGCTAATCACGATGCCAACACATCCTGGGACATCCGGCGTTCGCACAAAAGACATCTGATCTGGCCGGGGAGCGTCGACCTTCCTGTGTTCAAAATTGTGGTAGCCCGCGTGATCGAGAAATACTTCAGCCATCCCTCGTACTACAAGATCGACGGCAAGCCCGTTTTCTCGATCTATGATATGACTAATTTGATGAAAGGGCTTGGAGGCGTAAAGCAAACGGCTGAAGCGTTGGATTATTTCAGGGCGGAAGTAAAGAAGGCCGGTTTTCCCGGATTGCATTTGCAGATGATCTACTGGAACGCGGTTCCGAAGATTGATGACTCCGGCTTTGCGAGCAACAAAGGAACGGCAGCCAATACGATCAAGGCTTTCAAAATAGATTCACTGACCAATTATCAGTTCGTTCACCTATCGAGGCCGATCGCGGATTACAACCACTGGGCAGACAAGGCCATTTCCAACTGGCCGAAGTGGTCATCAGATTTTGAGGTGCCATACTTCCCGCATGTTTCGATTGGCTGGGACAACAACGCCAGGTTTGTCAGGAAGATGGGTGCCGTGACAAAAAACGTAAACCCGGAAACATTTAAAAAGTACCTGCTGAAAGCCAAAACGTATGCCGATGCGCACCCTGATCAGCCCAAACTGATAACCATCAATGCATGGAATGAGTGGGTAGAGGGCAGTTATCTGGAGCCGGACGAGCGGTTCGGGATGGGGTATCTTGAAGCGGTAAAAGATGTCTTTCTTTCACCTGAAGAATGATACCGACAATCGCGTCTCCCTGATTTGTAAGACTGCCCGCAAAGGTAGAACCGGAAGCGTAGAAGTGGCGATCAAGCGGTTTTAGAACGATGGTGGAATTATTAAAAAATCAGCCAGCGCCGCTGATGTTTCGGCGTATGTCGACTTTGTAAAGAAGCTCGACGAATAATGCGTGTGTGTTAGGCTGGTGGTGAGCGGGTTCGATTTTGCGGAGCTTTTAGTTACAAACGCTGTGGTCTAAAATGTCAGCTACAAAAAAGAAAATATGCATGCTGGGCGCATTCTCTGTAGGCAAGACAAGCCTCGTTTCGCGGTACGTCCACAGCATGTTTTCGGAGCGTTATCAGACAACGGTGGGTGTGCGAATCGAGAAGCAGCAGATGTCGATCAATGGATCAACGCTGGATTTGCTTATTTGGGATCTGCACGGAGAGGACGATGTGCACACGGTGCGCGACTCGTATCTTCGCGGGGCATCCGGGTACTTGTTGGTTTTGGACGGTACGCGTCGAGAAACGCTTGCCGTAGCGCGTGCATTGAAGCAGCGCGTGGATGCTGTGCTCGGAGAAAAGCCCTTTGTGGCGTTGCTCAATAAGACGGACGTGCGGGCTGACTGGACGATCTCGGACGCGGACGTGGAGTCTCTTCGGACTGATGGGTGGCATGTTCTTGAGACCAGTGCCAAGTCCGGTGATGGTGTGGAAAAGGGATTCGAGATCCTTGCGGCTCAATTACTGGGTTAAAAGTGATGACAGACAGGATAGAACAGCCTTTTGCAGATCTTCCTGCATCGGTGTGCGATTACTTGCGGACCGTCTGTGTTGGTGAGCGCCATCCTGCTTATTTTCTGGTGGATCGAAACGGACTGCTAATCCGTTGGGGTGGGGATTGTGCGCGCTATGGCTGGGCTGAGTTAAAGTCGGATCAACCCGCCTCCGAGCAGGTGGATTTCGTGGAGGGACTACTACCACTGGGGACTGAGCCGTTTATTCTTCCGATGGCGAGCTGGGAAGAAGGTCGTTACGTGGATATTCACGGCGTACCGTCGGCAGAAGGCGATTGGTTCTTGGTCCTCGACTGCACGAGCATGGCCAAGGCCAAGCAATCCATTCAGCAAGCCATGAATGATATGGCACTCATGCGGAACAAACGCGAAGCACTCCTGCGACAGGTGCAAAAAGATCATGATGATTTACAGGTGATGTTGAATCAACTTCGCGTCATTACTGCCGTTCTGGATTCCGATGGACGCATTGTATTTCTAAGTGATCGTGCTGAAGCCATCTTGATGGAATCTCCTGAGAATGTGCTCGGGCGTCGGTGGCACGAGGTGTTTCCTGTCACAGGGGATGATCGGGAGTGCCTTGAAGCTCAGATTACGGGTCAAGTCAATGCGGGAGAAAAGATCTGCCTGAGAATGCATATTTCTACTGGGCGCGATGTTTGGGTTGAAATTGATGTACGTGATGATCCGCGGAAGGAAGGTCATCGTCTGCTCTACTGTTACGACATGTCGGATGTTTACAACTTGCGTTCGATGCTGGAAGAGAAAGCTGAGTTCTGCGGCATGATCGGTAAAAGCGCGTCAATGGAGAAGGTCTTTCAGATGATTCGCAATCTTGCGGGTCTTGACGCAACGGTTTTGATCGAAGGAGAAACGGGTACGGGCAAAGAGTTGGTTGCAAGAGCGATTCATGATGCGAGTTCGAGCGCGGACAAACCATTTATCGTGGTCAATTGTGCCGGGCTCAGTGATTCTCTGATTAACAGCGAACTTTTTGGCCATCGCAAAGGCGCTTTTACGGGAGCGATGCAGGATCAGGAAGGATTGTTTGAAGCGGCGAATGGTGGGACCATTCTGTTGGATGAAATTGGTGATGTGCCGATGAACACGCAGACACGGCTGTTGCGCGTGCTTGAGCAGCGCGAAGTTGTTCGAATAGGCGAAACGCAACCACGCAAGATTGATATTCGTATACTGGCGGCAACGCACAAAGATTTGCGACAGGAGGTTCGCGCAGGAAACTTCCGTGAAGATCTATTGTATCGTATACGTGTTGCACGCATCATGATTCCTCCATTGCGTGAAAGGCGCGAAGATATTCCATTGTTAATCCAGACCTTTCTCCACCGCTTTGCTACCGCGTCCGGGCGGCCCGTTGTGGAAGTGGACAGCGAGGCTATGCGTGTCATGATGAATTATGCCTGGCCGGGTAACGTACGGGAGTTGCGCAACGCGGTTGAATTCTCTGTCATAGGGTGCGCGGGGTCTGTGTTAAAACTGGAGCACCTTGCTCCTGAAATTACTGAGGTGCCTGCTCCACCGGTATCGGAACGTCCTTACGATGTAAACGCGGAGAAACAGCGTATTCTTGAGGCACTGCGTGTTTGTAATGGCAACCGGAGTAAAGCGGCTGACGTGCTGGGAATCAGTCGTGCGACGCTTTATCGGCGCATGAAAGCATGTTTTATAGCGTCGTAGTTTGATTTGTGCATGATGGACGTATGCTACCGGACGCCTGGAAGCGCATTCAGTTCCAGTTCGCGCCAGGCGGGTTGAGCCAGCAGGTGTTCCAGGAGAACCGCGCAGGCTACGGCGTCGAAAAGTGCGTCGTGGGGTTCGAGCCCGGGAGCCAGGCTTACGGCTCGATTTGTGAGTCCGAGATCCCGTGTCACATCTTCCAGTTTGTGTGTTTGCAGATGCGGATAAGCCACGCGCACAAGTTTCAGGGTGTCAACCCACATGGGTGCCCTGTGTAGCGGGAAAGCGTGAGAGAGTATTTTCTTTTCTGTTCCTGCATTATGTGCGGCCAGTGCGTTACCCTGTAAATGCCGGCGAAGCTCTGGCCAGAGATCATGCAGCGTTGGGGCTGTATAAAGAGAGGCTCTAATCTGCGCATGCCTTCCCGGGGCATAGGGGTTAAATGGTCGATCGCACACGCGTAGCAAGCTTGTGTAACTGCTGTTCTCTACGACGTGTCCATTACGGAGCAGAACGATTCCGATCTGCCATGGCTCATCGGGAAAACCCGGTACCGTGCCGGTCGTTTCAAAGTCAATAACAGGAATGGTGGATTCAGTTGCTAGCATGACGCAAGAGTTTCAGCACAACGGTGCGGTTCCTGGCGCGCGATTCGCTCGTATCATTGGGGTAGGGCGGGTTACTGCTTCCGGCGGAAGTCACTCGCATTGAGGACAACGGAATGCCGCATTTATCACTGAGAAAACGGGCGGCTTCGCCCGCCCGTGCTTGTGCCAGTTCCGTGTTATTTCGATAGGGTCCGGAACCGCGTAGGCGTTGATTGTCTGTATGTCCTTGCACAAGAAGTTCGTATTCGCCAAGAAACGGCCGAAATTGTGGGGCGAGTTTGGTGAGGATACGCTTTGCGTCCGTAGAAAGTTCGGTCCTTTTTGTGAAAATACCATCGTCAAACACGATCTTACTTCCGGTGCGGCTATACATCACGCGCACACCTTCTGTTCCACGTATGACGGGAAATGGAACGCGACGGACCACACCATTCTTTCGATCAGTTCCCGTTGAGGCCGCTTCGCTCGAGTCCGATCCACTCCTTGCGATGGTCTCGACGCTGATGGGTTCAGCGATTTCGGAGTCTGGCGTATGGCACCCGCGGGTCATCAACGTGATGAGTAGAATTACAATCACAACACCCAGTGCTACCAGTGCGGCACGAAGCTGTTTGATTTTCAGCGTTTCGGTCTCAACCAAATGAGCTAGGCTGTTACGTTCGCTGACAAGATCTTGTACGCGCTTGTCCTGAATTGCCGTCTTGTGTGCCAGCTTTTGTTCCACGGTTTTAAGCGTTTCAGCTGCTTTAACCTCGCCGTTGCGGGCTTTCTTTAGTTCGCCCATGGCAGCATTCAATCGTTCTTCCAGCACACCCGAGGTCTCGTTTAATTCGTCCGTTGGCGTTTCCTGGTCTTGCTGTGGATTCTTGTTTTGCGAGCGTACTTCTTCGAGTTTCTTCTCAAGAGCATTTAATTTATTCTTAAACTGTGCGTCTTGTGTGACTGCGATCTTGCGTGCACCATCGCGTTCCGACTCAAGCTGCCTGAGTGTGGCGTTCGCTTCATTGAGCTGGCGGACGGCTGCGCGGCGTTCCGTGTCACTTTCAGCCAGGCGCTTTTTGATCGCTTCAATCTTTGCGTTGACGACGGATTCCGGATCTTTGGTTTTTGATTTTTTCGCAGACGCTGTGGGTGCATTCTTTCTTTTGTTTTCGTGTGCAACAGATGCTGTTTCTCGCGTTACTGAAGCTTCAGTTTTATCTGTTGTTTTGATGTCTGCCGTGGCTGTAGTTTTGTTGGACGACTTGGACTCGGTCGTTGTGTTGCCAAAAAGATCGACGTCATTTAAATTTTCTGTTTTCTGCTGTGAGGTCTTGCGCTGGGTACGTTTCTTTTTGGCGGCAGGGGCCTTGTCCTCTGTTGCGCTGGGTTCGGCTTCTGTTGACGCCGAGGTCTTTTTTGCATTTGTCTTCGTGGGCTGAGCCTCGTCCGGTTTGGCTTGGCGTTCCTCCTTGCCCTTAGGCGAGTTTACTTCTTCAGCTTGACGGCTTACCGTTGGTGTCTTTTTTTTCTTTTCATTCTTCGTTTTTGGAGAAAGGTCGGTTGGTGCCTGATTTTCTGATGCCTGAGTCTTCGCCGCCTGAGGTTCTTCAAGGTAGGCGGAGACCGTTGTGGTCTTCCCGTTTTGACGGTGCGTCAGGGTGGCATTTTCAGGTAGGACTTTGTGTGCAACCAAGTCTCGCGTTGCACAAATATTGAACGGACCATATCGCCGTCCATCAGCCAGTTCCGCCAGCCAGTTCATATCCAACTCCGGTATATCTTCAACCGGAATCCATTCTTTGCGATCAGTGGATAGTTTATTTCCGCTGACTAAACGGCTTTCGGCTGCCCAACGGGCCATTGTCTCCAAGGTTTCCGGCCCATACTCAGAACCATCTTGTTTTTGTAAATACCAGTTATCGCCATGATTGGCATTGCTCTGAGCATCCTTTTCGTCAGCCATGCATACACCTCGAACTGATTGCGCACCTAAAAGGGAATGAAATTACACATTCTTCAGAATCTCCTGACAGAGATCAATACCTGTGCCTCGACTCAAACTCAAGAAAAATTGAATAAAGCTGAGAGCATAACAATAATTTTTGTGATTCTCATTCGCTCAATTTTCTGGCTCAATAGCAGACTATGAAGAGATTACCATGTCTTAAGGGTCATTTTCTGGTCATTTGCTTGCTGTTTTCGGCGTGTTTATGTGCGACCGGCGAGTCAGTTTGGATGGTTAAAGCCAATCAATCGGCACCCAATACGTCGGAGCGTCATTATGCGGCTTCGGTTTGTCGTCGTCTGAGTCGATGGTTAAGCAATGTAGAAGTCGCACACCGGTTAGTTGAGGATGATGTCATTGAATCCGTGATTCCCAAGGACGTAGCGGTTGTTATTTTGTGCTATAATCCGCTTCCGACGTCCCGACAGCTTGTTGTGCTCAAGCGCTTTATGGATGCAGGGGGGAAGCTGATTGTTTTCTACTCATCATCTGAGCCGCTTGCGGAGATGATGGGCTTCAAGCTTGGGGCCTACCAGGTGGACAAACAGGGAGGACGTTGGAGCGACATGCGTTTTAGAAAGGGTTTGCTTCCGCATGTTCCGCTGCGCATCCGGCAGGAATCAGCTAATATCCGCTCCTTGAGACCTGTGTCAGATCATGCAAAAGTACTGGCTTCATGGCACACGCGCATGGGGCAGATAACACCTGATGCTGCCTGGCTGATTTCAGACAAAGGGTTTTGGATGTCCCATGTGTTATTGGACGACCACGATGTATTCAAGAAGACGCAAATGTTACTGGCAATGATCGGCAAGTATGTGCCTTCTGTCTGGATGCGTGCGGCCAGCCGACAGATGCAGTTAGCGGGTGCCTTACGCGAGGGTATGACGATGGCGGATTCCGTAGCTGAAATCCGCACGCTGGCTCCTCCTGCCCGTCGCGGGATTGTGAGTAAGGCGGTGGATAATGCTTTACGTGACTATTCTGAGCTTCAAGCATTGTATGAGGCTGGCAAATACGGCCAGGTGACCGAACAAAGCCATCAAGCACGTATACGGCTGATGGAAGCGTATGCATCGGCACAGACGCCAGCGTTGTCTGAAATTCGTGGTGTGTGGGATCATAAGGGTACCGGACTGGTTCCCGGGGACTGGGATCAAACCTGTCGCGTGTTGTCAGGGTACGGCTTGACCGATATGTACATCAATGCCATGTGGCCGGGCGTGGCGCATTACCCGAGCCGCCGACTCAGTCGTTCGGAAGAGTTTAAGATGTATGGTGATCAAGTTGCTCAATGTCAGAAAGCGGCAATTGCGCATGACTTGAATGTGCATGTGTGGAAGGTGTGCTGGAAGCTATTACGTTCGCCTGAGGGGTTGATAAAGGGCTTGGGAAAGCAGGGGCGCTTACAGGTGACCGACAGGGGGGTGCGTCTGAAATGGTTGTGCCCAACGCATCCTGAGAACCGTGAGATGGAACTGGCCTCTATTCGGGAGGTTGCAAAGCGTTATCGTCCTGCTGGTATCCATTTAGACTACATTCGCTATCCGGACTCGCATGCGTGTTACTGTAATGGGTGTAAGGCGCGGTTTTCTGAGTACACTGGCGAGACTTTCGCACGCTGGCCTCGTTCGGTAAAACAAGGCTTGATAGCACAGAAGTATAGGGCGTGGCGCGCTGGTCAGATTACATCTTTTGTTCGTGACTGCAGGGCTGAGATCCGGAAGGTCTCACGAAACATAAAGCTTTCGGCAGCGGTGTATGGAAAGTATCCGTCATGTGTTCCCAGTGTGGGGCAAGATTGGGCCTACTGGTTAAAAGAAGACCTGGTTGATTATATTTGTCCGATGAATTATACAGAAGATATGCGCGTTTTTCGGGCATATATTGATGGGCAATTAGCGTTAGCGGGTGGATCGGGTGGGAAGGTCATTCCTGGGATAGGAGTGACGGCAGCCGAGAGTCAGTTGGACGCCGTGCAAACGATTGATCAGATTCGCATCGCGAGGCGGGCTGGAGCGGGTGGGTTTGTGTTATTTGATTTGTGTGGAGAATTGGAGCGGGATGTCTTGCCGTTCCTGGTTCGAGGCGTGACCGCATCCAAGGCGAAGCGCTAATCTACGGTAGATTGTGTTTCCACTTTTCATCAGCAGCGGAATGAGTATAGAGTAGCCGAGACATGAGCGGGAATTAAGCAGGGAGTAATAAGTATGGCATTGGCACAAACAGCAAAGCCCCGATACCGGCGGATACTTCTCAAATTGAGCGGAGAGGCATTGCAAACCAAGGGCAAGTCGCTTTGTATTGATCCGGATGTGACCGCCTTGATCGCGAAGCAGGTTAAAGCGGTCTCTGACATGGGAGTGCAGGTTGCGATGGTGATCGGTGGCGGCAACATCTTCCGTGGTGTGAGTGGGGAAGCAAGGGGGATTGACCGAAGCACCGGTGATTATATGGGCATGTTAGCCACCATTATGAATGCACTGGCGATGCAGAATGCGCTTGAGCAGGCGGGACTTGCGACGCGTGTTCAGACCTCAATCAGTATGCAGCGTGTGGCGGAACCATTTATTCTTCGTCGAGCATTGCGGCATCTTGACAAAGGTCGGGCCGTGATCTTTGCGGGAGGTACAGGGAATCCCTATTTCAGTACAGATACGGCGGCAGCGTTGCGAGCCAGCGAAATTGGTGCTGAAGCATTGCTCAAGGCGACGAAAGTGGACGGAATATATTCGGAGGATCCCGTAAAGAATCCGAATGCAGAACGCTTTGATACCATCACGTACCAGGAGGCGCTTGTAAAGTCGTTGAAGGTGATGGATGCTTCGGCATTTTCGCTTTGCATGGAAAATGGCATTCCGATCGTGGTGTTTGATTTCTTCAAGCAGGGCAACACAGAAGCCGTCGTTTGCGGAGAACCGATCGGGACAAGGGTTATTTCTGGCTGAGGGTGAATTTGTATTAATAAGACAGTAGAGCGAAAATGAAGCAAAGGCATGCGTCTTTGAGTCATAAGAATCAAAGAAGAGGTGGATTGAATGGAATCAATTGATGACATTATGTTGGAGTTGGATGCTAAGATGGAGAAGTCTCTAGCGGTATTTCATGATCAGCTTTCCGGGATAAGGACGGGAAAGGCTTCTCCGGAATTTGTTGAGAATGTTCAGGTGCCCTATTATGGGACTCCGACGCGATTGCGCGAGTTGGCCAACATTTCGACCCCTGAACCGCGTTTGATTGTGATCAATGCATTTGATCCCTCTGTGTTGGGAGAAATTGAGAAGGCCATTCTTGCTGCCAATCTTGGCGTGACGCCAATCAATGACGGACGATTAATTCGTGTACCGATTCCTGAACTTGACGAAGAACGACGAAAAGATCTTGTAAAGGTGCTGAAGAGGATGGCTGAGGAAGCTCGCGTTGCGGTCCGTAATGTCCGGCGTGAGGCAAACGATCATATTAAGCGTATTCAAAAGGACGGCAAGATATCGGAAGATGAGCGTGATAGTGCCATGGGTGACGTTCAAAAGCATACGGATACGACTATTGCCAGCATTGATGAGGCGGCGGCAGATAAAGAGAAAGATCTGATGATGGTGTAGGGTATGTGATTCGTTACACAACGCGTACCGTTTGTTTTGAGTGGGGATGGTTAAACGAGCATTGACGTGAGACCTGTAGGCTGCATAATAGGCAACATATTTTGAGGAGATTAAAGCATGGCTGAAACACCGGAAAACGGCGACGCACAGAAGATTCCACCGAAATTGACCATACGACCGCGCGAAGACGCTCCACCGTCAAATGCTCAGAGTGACGTGCCTGCGTCCGCTCCTGTTAAAAATGCGGTTCCGCCCAAGACTGTGAGCATGAAGCCGCCGTCGGCTGGAATCGCGAGCAAGAGGGAGACGTCGCGCATTTCACTGGATGAAGTGATGGGCGAGGGGCCTGCTGGCGGAGAAAGAACAATTCGGCTTAAGCCCGTGGGTTCTGTTAATCCCGCATCGACGCCTGTGCCCAACATGGTCAGTCAATCTGCGGAACCTGCGCAGACAACCGAGGCAGAGGTCTCGGCCGCGAAGAGAAAAACATCCCGAATATCGCTTGATTCTGTATTGGGTGGCGCACCTGAGGCGAGTACGGAGGGTCCTAAGACCATTCGTCTTAAACGACCCAGTGAAGCGGCCACGGTAAAGTTGGGCCAAAGTTCTCCACCACCTGCAAAGAGTGCAGCCCCTGCGCCTGCGGCGACACCCGCCGCACCTGCGGCTGCAGCACAGACCGGCGAATCGTCCGTGGATCCGGAAATATCGCCGACGCGTCGCAAAACCATTCGTGTCAAGCGACCCAGCGGTGGGGTTAAAATGAAGTCATCTGCAACGCCGGTTGAGGGCGAAGCATCTGCGACCTCGGAGGGGCCAAGTTCAGCGCCTGTGGCACAGACGGTCAAGGAAGATCGACCTAATTGGTTCTTTCTTGTTTGCGAGATTGCGGCGGTTCTGGTGGTTTGTGTAGCCATTTATGTGTTCACGTCTCAAACATTCGGTCCAAATGCAAGCATGACTGAGCTTTCTTATGGTGCCCCTGAAGTGTTCCTGTCCTGGCCTGGGCGCGTCAGTCCGCCCAGGTAATCGACCGTTTGCTTAAAAAGAAAGAAACGAAAGGAAATCCATCATGTCAAGCGACGCGGTGATTGAGATAAATGCTGAGAACTGGCAATCGGAAGTTCTGGATGCGGCGGTACCTGTTCTGGTTGATTTTTGGGCTGAATGGTGTGGGCCTTGCAAGGCGATTGCACCGATTGTTGATGAGTTGGCCACGGAGCTGAATGGCCAAATAAAGGTAGCTAAGGTTAACGTAGATGAGAATCAGCAACTCGCAGGAGAGTTTGGCATTCGCTCTATTCCGACACTTTTGATTTTGAAAGAGGGCGTTGTACAGGAGCAGATGGTGGGGGCCATGAACAAGGTGTCTCTCAAAGAGAAAGTGGATGCTTACCTGTAAGCTTTTAATGTGACTTGGAATGAACCCGTGGGCATTGTGATGCTGACGGGTTCTTTTTTTTCTTAACCGAAAGCATTACATGCGAAGGTCACGTGGTAACGGAAAGCGTACCTGCTCCTCATGTACAGCGGTTAACGTGGTTCCCCGGTGGAACCCCTTCGTCGAGAGTTGTTGAACGCAGGCTTCCAGGAATGATTCCGGGGTCGATGCACCACTTGTGATTCCCACGCGGTTTTTGTCGGTAAAGTCGATCGCGTTGAGTTCTGACAACTTACTGATCAGCGTTGCGGGACACCCTGTTTGCGTAGCAACCTCCACCAATCGACGGCTGTTTGAGCTATTGGACGAGCCGAGAACCAAGATGAGATCCGAGTCTGTTGCAAGCCTTTTTACGGCTTCCTGGCGGTGTTCCGTGGCATAGCATATATCCGTTTTTGCCGGCCTTTCCAGTCTTGGAAAGCGCTTCTTTAACACCTTGAGAATGCGGTCTGCTTCATCCACGCTCAACGTGGTTTGAGTCAGTACGGCAACGCGATCTGTTTGGGGCAAGCTTACGATTCGCGCATCGTTCTGAGTCTGAATGACGGTAACAGCTTCGGGGGCTTCGCCTCGAACGCCTATGATCTCTTCATGGGTGCGATGACCGATCAGCAAGATTGCGTAATCACGCGATGCGTAGCGGCGAACTTCTGCATGTACCTTGGCAACAAAGGGGCATGTGGCATCAATTATTTTCAGCTTTCGTATTCGGGCATTGTTGAAGGTTTCTGGTGATACGCCGTGTGCCGAAAACAAAACAACTGAGTGTGGTGGGATTGCCTCGAGCTCATGCACGAAGATAACGCCTTGTGCTGTAAGCTTGTCTACGACCTGCTGGTTGTGTACGACCTCATTCAGGCAATAGAGTGGAGCACCAAATCTGTGCAGTGCAGCTTCGGCGGTATCAATGGCCCGTACCACCCCAGCGCAGAAACCGTGCGGCGTTACGACTGTTACCGTTTTGTCGTATGACATAGCGTGCTCCTGCACGGGGTTAATAAGCGTCGTGCCTATGCAAATATTTGTCATTCTCACGATAATGCTACGTCAGGTGTGTTGGAATGGCAATCTTCGATGATTCGATCGTGTTGCTTTGTGCTTGGCGTTGCCCGGTTTAACAGGTATTGTCCGCGCTCATCATAATTCTGGGGGAACATTGAATCGTATGACGGAACTGAGAAATATTGCAATTATTGCCCATGTTGATCACGGGAAGACCACTTTGGTGGATCAATTACTGAAGCAGGCCAACATATTTCGACACAACGAACAGGTGCAAGACTGTTTTCTGGATAGTAACGCGTTGGAACGAGAGCGCGGCATCACGATTTTGTCAAAAAATATCAGTATCGAGTATCGGCACACCAAGATCAATCTTATCGACACTCCCGGGCATAGCGATTTTGGTGGGCAGGTGGAGCGCGTCTTGAAACTTGCCGACGGCGTGTTACTCCTGGTTGATGCGGCTGAAGGACCTATGCCTCAGACGCGTTTTGTGTTGGATAAGGCGCTGGGGTTGGGGCTCAAGCCGATCGTTGTGATCAACAAGATCGACAAACCGGATGCTCGACACGAAGAGGTCCTGGATAAGGTTTTCGACCTGTTTGTTGAACTTGATGCGCATCATGAGCAGTTGGATTTTCCTGTGCTTTATGGCAGCGGACGCGACGGGTGGATGTCGGATGAACCCGAAGGTTCGCAAACAGGCATGCTGCCGTTGCTGGATGCAGTTGTTGAGCATATTCCAGCACCCATAATCCAGGATGGGCCAGTCCAGATGCAGGTTGCCTCCATTGATTACAGTGAGTATGTGGGGCGAATCGGTGTCGGACGCGTATACCGTGGGGAACTACGTGTGAATAGGCCTCTTGTGTTGATTAAAAATAATGGTGAACAGAAGACTGTGATGTTGAAGCAACTGTTCTCATTCGAAGGGCTTGGACGTGAGTCGCGGGATGTGGTGGCGTGCGGTGATCTATGTGCGGCGGTGGGTGTCGAAGGGATTGATATTGGTGACACTTTGGCAGACCCGGAAGAACCGGAAGCATTGCCCCCGATTCATATGGATGAACCCACCATCTCAATGGTTTTTCGCGTGAATGATTCTCCCCTCTTTGGCCAGGATGGCCGTTTTGTGAGCGGGCGGCATTTACGGGAACGCCTGTTTCGTGAAGCGGAGCGTGATGTTGCCTTGCGCGTGGACGAAGAGGCAGGAGAGAGCTTTAAGGTCAGTGGTCGTGGTGTTTTGCATCTGGCCATTCTTATTGAAACAATGCGACGTGAGGGGTATGAGCTCAGTGTGGCAACCCCGCACGTCATTCTTAAACAGATTGATGGAGAATCTTGCGAACCTTTTGAGACGCTTTCAGTAGATGTGCCGGAGCCCTCTTCGGGGCGCGTGATTGAGTTGGTGGGAATGCGTCGTGGAGAAATGACGCGTATGGATCATCATGGGGCTCGCTGTCTACTTGAGTTTAACATACCCACACGCGGTGTGATTGGTTTACGCAGTCGGTTGTTAACGGCGACAGCCGGAGAGGCCGTTGTCTCGCATGTGTTCTCGCATTATGAGCCACAGAAAGGCGTCATTGCAAAACGCCAGAACGGTGTGCTGGTCAGTATGGAACGTGGCGATTCGGTTGCCTATGCGCTTGATGCCTTGCAGCAGCGCGGATTTTTCTTTATCGCTCCGGGAGAAGCTTGTTACCAGGGCATGATCGTTGGAGAAGGCAAGTTGGAGAGTGATCTTGTCGTAAATGTGCAAAAGGGTAAGCAGCTGACGAACATGCGTGCTTCTGGGTCTGACCGGAACATGAAAATTGCTCCTCCAGTACGTCTTAGTTTGGAAGAGACGCTGGAATACATTGCTGAGGACGAGCTGGTCGAGGTGACGCCAAAAGCGATCCGTATGCGAAAGAAGTTGCTTGCCGAGCATGAGCGCAAGGCACAGCGACGTAAGGCAGCGATCACGAGTTGAGCAGGTCTTGCGAGCTAAGTGCGTTGTTTGTAAGACTTTGAGGTCCAGCGCGTTGCGACAACGAAAATGCCCCCTTGTGGGTTTCTATTGCCTAAGATGATCCTGCCCCCTGAAAACCTTGCGCGAATCCTGCCAGGAGTAATAAGGTGAGTGCGAGCAGAGGTGGGGGCTCTGGTCGCACTCGTTTTTCTCCAGCGTGATGAGGCGCACGCGCTATTTAACGCGAACAGTCACAGCCGTGGAGTAGGGGGATGTGTCTTGTGTGGATGAATCAAATGCCTGTAGTCGATAGCGATAGCTTCCTGATGAGACGAGATCTGTATGGCTCGTGGCGTCTTCTGAAGTTGTCGCAATACGCGTAAAGGCGCTGTAAGACTTTCCTGTGCGTTGGGATCGCTCAATATAGAAACCGGATTCGTTTGTGGATGTGTCGTTCCAGCTCAGCATTACTGAACCACGTACTGTCGTAGCGGTGAGTTGTTCCGGCGCAGTCAGGACTACGCTGGGTTCGGGGACAGAGGAATCAACATCGGCATACACGAGCGTCTGAGACCCGTCGGCATAGACAGGAACTGTACTACTGCTCTTTATTGTTCCGGTGGTGGCATCAACCAGGGAGAATGCTCGCATTGTGGCAGTATCACCGGTCAGACTATCTGCGAGCTTTATATAGTATCGATGAGTGCCGGAGCTGGCGGGGACAAGGTCTGTAAGGTCGAGGCAGAAGGTTGCATCGCAGGAAGTGGTCGTGCCGTCGAACGCGTAGTTTCCTCCAGAGTAATATAGTATACGTTCGGGAATCCACTGTGTTGAGGGAGTGGTCGAAGTCGGATCTGAGTATCCCAGAGACATGTTAATCTGACAGCGCTTCGCATGGTTTAGCGTAAATTCAGCGACGAGCTGTGGCTCATAATTAGTACGGGCAGTCACCCAGGTGGCTTCATTGTACCAGAAGATTCCTTCATCACTATAGTCGGAGTTTGGTTTGCTCAGCGCGCTATAGGCGATCCAGCAGAATCCACCTTCGTTCCATCCGGTACCCCATGAGTTTGCGATTCGCAATGCTCCCTTTTCACCGTTATCGATACGGTCGTTAGAATTTAAATCAATCCAGACGTCATCGCTGTAGCCGACAATCGTCATGGTGTGACCTCCGCTTGTACCGGCTACACCGTAAACACAGTTTTTTCCGATATAGGCGTCATCTGCTTCTGTTTCGGGATCATCTTTTATTGGAGTCCATTGCCATGAGTTGATATATGTCGCAAAATTGAGAATATATCCATTGACAAGCATCTCCTTGACGAGGTCCAGTCCGGCGTCCGAATCCATATTGCGAATCTTTCCTGCCTCTTTGGCGCGAAGGCAAACGGCAGCACGCCATGCATCCGGGTTCATGCACCATTCGCGATAATCAGAATCGTAGGGAAAGTCAGTCCAGAGTGCGATACCATGCTTTTTAGCTATCGAATAGGCGTCATAGTGCCATGATCCCGCGTTCTGCCCGCCGTTTACCATATTGTAGGTCCATTTAGGAGAGAGTCTGAAAGCATCCCCGCCAGTCTTTGCATCCCATTCATTAGCCATTGCGGTCATGTGTGTAAGCGTGTAGTAAACCGCGGCAAACTGCGCACAAGAGTTCAAGCCTCCCTGGCTGCGAATGGGGGGGAAATACTTCAGCGTACTGTTATCGACAGTTGCCGGTATAACCGTAACAGGATCCTCGGGCGGTTTTGCTTTTCCACCTTTTGCACCGACTGAATCACGTTCGAATGTTTTGCCGATCACGTTATCTTTGGTCAGCATTTTGAGGCCATTCGCTTTTCGTTTTGAATTAGCACGTTGCAGACCAAGCGCATTCCATCTTACGCCCTTTGTCTTAATTAAGTTATTCTCGCCCCATTTCCATTGAGTTGCATTGGGGCGTCGAGCGCCTGTTCCGAGGGTTTCGCCGTTCCAGAGTGCGGTAAACTGAATGTTGTTTTCCTCGGTACTACGGGGGTGCGCTGGTTGTTCTTGCTTGCCATGCGTCGCCAGGGGAACCAGCGAAACCATTGCAACTGCTACTCCAATTGATGTTTGGGCATTTGTCATTGCTTTGTTCTGTCCTTGCTAAATTGCGGTGACTTAATCGTACTGTCGACCGCATTTCCGGTGGTCTAGCCCTGACCGTCCTTCTCCCGCGAAAACTACAAAGTGTTCAAGAGCAGATGGCGTGCCAATCTAAATAGAGGCGGTTTTGTATGTATTTCTTTTTGTCGTAATGTGAGGTGTTCTGAACCAACGGTAGTTGAGGACGAGCTGAAGAGCGGGTGTATATATTTAATTAAAATTAGATTGTTACAATAATAAATTATTTTTGTGCTTGACAAAGCAATGGGATGGGAGAAATGTCGACGTGTTGGGGTGAGGCGCATACATCGCTGGATGGGTGCGGGGTTCGGTCGGGGTGTTCTCGACGACGTTGCCCGTTCGGTAAAGAATGTTGCAGCGGCGATTATATCGCGCTGCCGGTTCGAGGAGGACGGAGCAATGACACGGGTGGGGACCTACAGGCTCAGTTTTCGGACTCTCATGAGGTTCCGGAAACCATGTGGAAATACGGCGAGTGGATCGATCGTGATTCTCGCGTTGTCAGTTCTACTCGGATTTGCTTGTGTAGCAAATTCGCAAAAAATCGACTTCAGGCAGTCTGCCAACAATGACAGCCCTTATGCACTGGGAACGGTGCACTGGATCGGTTCCATTCTGCAACAGAACAATTCGCGATATTTTGAAGGAATGTCGACGTTGCAGCGCATCATCTTTAAAGATGTTACATCAACGCCTGGTGACGTGCATACTTTGACCTTTGGGCATGAAGTAACAAAGGGAGGATTGCATGCATACGATTTCCTTACATCGTGGGAGCAAGCCCGTCTTGCTGCAGATCTGATCGCACTGGGGGAGGGGTTACTCGATGTTGTTGACGCGTGTGGTGCGGAGCCTGATCCTGACTCGCAAGACATGCGGCTTAACTGTACTCGTGCGCATGATGGCTCATCGAGTGTCGTCAGTATTCCAGATGCGATCGCTGATCCAAATTTGGGGGGCAACATCTCGGATCGCATTGCGGCATATGAATCTGCAGGTTTCGGTGATCGTTCACTCACGATCCATGGGGATGCAGAAATTGTTTCGGCATCAATCAGTTTTGATGGATAAAGCGGAACAAAGGACAACCAGAGTGCAGAATATACGCTAACATGGACCTCCGCATCAACCGCTGTTGTTGTCGAGGTGGCAGGTCATCTATCTGTTGGTGTGGATCCGCTGGATGCGGGTATCGGATATGGAGAGGGTTTAGGATCCGCATCCATCAGTGGTGGACCGTATCACTTCTATGTCATCGCCCTGGATGGTGCGTCTCTGGGCAAGCAGGATAACCAGATTAAGGGTGCTGATATCAAACGGGTGCCGGCGACGCCTCCGCCCTGCATTGCATCCAACAGTGGTCCTGTGTGTGAAGGTGATGACGTGACACTTTTTGCGGAATTAGTTCCTGATGCTACCTATAGTTGGAGCGGTCCTGGTGGGTTTTCATCAATCGATGCCAACCCTGTGATTAGCACTGCGGCACTGGCTGATGCCGGTACCTATACAGTGGTCGTGACGGCGGCGGACGTGTCGTCGACCTGCACGACGGATGTCGCGGTCCATGCCTTGCCAACCTGTGGCATTGAAGGACCAGCGGGGCCATTGTGTCCGGAATCGCTCGGACACATTTACGTCGGACCACTCGATATGGCATCCTATTTATGGCAAGTGAGCGGAAACGCCACAATACTTGGTGACGCAACTAATTCGATGGTCGTCGTGGATGTTGGTAGTAATTGCTCACAGACTTTCACGGTCATGCTGGCGATCGCAAACGAGAATGGTTGCACGAATGCGTGCAGCGTTCAGGTTTCGGTTGCAGATGACACTCCTGTGATTTCGTGTCCAAGTAATATTTCAGTTGATTGTATTGGCAATGTGCCTGCGGCAGCCACAAATGAGAGTGAGTTTCTTGCTGCAGGTGGATCAATCTCCAATGCTTGTGGTGGGGCCATTTCGGTGCTTTCTGCTGATGGTGCGCTTACCAACGGGCCTTGCGGCGGTACAATTCTACGGAGCTATGTGATCTTCGATCGGTGTGGCAATGCTGCAACATGCGATCAAACGATTACCGTTCATGATCAAGTTGCGCCCGATGTGGCATGCACCAATGATATAGCGATAGAGTGCGAGGAAGATCTTCCACCGGCGGTTACAACGATTGAAGATTTTTGGGCGTTAATTGGCACTGCTACGGATAATTGCAATGGCAGCCTGACGGTTGGCTCTTCAGATGGCAGCCTGGCAGGTGGTGCCTGCGGCGGGACGATTGCGAGAACGTACACTATTTCTGACTATTGCGGCAATTCGTCGTCGTGCACTCAGGTCATTACTGTTGCGGACAACACTCCACCAGAAGCGGCATGTACAAACGATATTAGTATTGAGTGCATTGAGGATCTTCCGCCTGCGGTAACGACTATCGATGATTTCCGAGACTTGATTGGTACCGCTACGGATAATTGTATTGGCGACCTTACGCTGACGTCCACAAATGGACCGCTTGAGGGCGGGGCGTGCGGAGGCACTATCACGAGGACGTATACCATCAGGGACCTTTGCGGTAACTCCACAAACTGTGATCAAGTGATTACGATTGCTGACAACACGCCTCCTTCGATCACATGCCCAGGCCCCACCAACGTGGAAACGTTGGCCGAGGTGCCGGACGCAGCAACCTCTCTGGAGGAGTTCGAGGCGCTTGGAGGCTCGGCCAGTGACAACTGTCTGGGCGACCTGTCGCTGAGCGTGTCTAACAGTGCCCTTGTTGGAGGAATCTGTGGCGGTATCATCACACGTACGTATACCGTGACTGATCCATGCGGTAATTCGAATAGTTGCGCGCAGATCATTGCCGTCAGCGATGACTCGCCACCAACGGTGACCTGTCCTGACGGGATCGAGATCTATAGCGATGAACCCGTTCCTTCTGGGGCTACAAACCTTGCGGAGTTTTTGTTGCTGGGTGGCACGGCGTTGGATAACGGGACCTCTGAACAACTGCTCGTATCGTATGTTGACGGAGCTTATGACGGAGATGATTGCGCAGGTACTGTAACAAGGACCTACACGATTACGGATCCTTGTCAGAACCGTGTTACTTGCGATCAAATCATCACGATTGTGGATGCACCACCCATGATCGAGTGCCCTCCGGATCTGGTATTTACCTGTGAGGACTGCCCGACAAACCTCAGCCCTGATGCTCTGGGCTGGGCTATTGCGATAGATGGAGACGGCAGCCCGCTGGAGGTTGAGTATAGCGATGAATTGGTCGGTGATTGCCCGCAGGTGCTGGTGAGGACATGGACCACCACGGATGCCTGCAGTAATACTGCAAGCTGTGTGCAAACTATGGCATGCCTGCCGGCTGCGCTGGTGACAAGCAGTTCACTTTGCACATTTGATGTGGATGATTTGCTGGCCGGACGCCAGTTCCTGCTTCGATATACGCATGACGGACTCAACAAGGTCTGTCAGAAACTGACCTCAAGTAATCCTGGTCAGACGTTCTTTAACGTCATTTATCATGGCGAATCGAACGAAGTGGTCAGCTTCTATCTGACGTTGCCGTATCCCTATGTCACGCAGGGTGCAACGCCGTTGCATGCCTATGACTGGGTTGGCGTTGATGTAGGGCAGGATGCTTCAATCTGCCTCCTTCCCGGAAACACGATCTGGGAGGATAAGACCCGCGTAACGCTGGAATCTTATGGAGGTGGCAGCGAAGTGATTGTTGCGGCTGAGGATCTGGTTGTGCCTGAAAGCGGTATGATCTACCTGAATATCCATCTTGATTACGGTCTCAAGGGACAAGGTGGCCTGGGGCGTGATATGGATAACAATGCAATCGAGTGCTGGGATGCCAACACGAACGGTGTACTCGATGTTGTGATTCCGGATCTGGCTGAATATACATTCAGCATGATCATGACCAACGAGCCGCCTGAGAGTGCAGAGGATACGGTGCAGAGTATCAACGACCTCAAGCATGCAGTAGGTGTGTCTGGATTGGTTCTGGGTGATTCCGGAACGGTGCCTCTCCCGGGGTTGACGGTGAATCTCCTGAACAGGAAAGGTAGGGTCAAAACAAGTGCTGTAACGGACGATCTTGGCGCGTACGTCCTGAATTACAGAAACATTGGCAATGGGGCAACGTACTACGTCCAGCTTGTGGAATCTGGCGGTGAGACGAGGGAGGTTCTCCTCGAGCTTGACGATGATGGCTACGCGCAGATCAACTTCAATGTTGATTAAAAGGGAAATATGCGGGTAGGAACGGTTGTATTGGCAAGTGTGTTGGGCGCCGCGCAATGGCTTTGCGCGGTGCCTTCGAATGACTTGTTCTCTGCAGCCGTTTTACTTTCTGGTGAGGATATCTCTCTTGTTGCAAATAATGGTGGCGCCGGCAAGGAGGCTGGTGAACCTGATCATGCGAACGAGCCGGGCGCTGCATCTGTCTGGTGGAAATGGAAAGCCCCTGATCATGGCGAAACAGAGATCGTCACAGACGGCAGTGACTTTCAAACACTCCTTGCGGTCTATACCGGTAGCTCCGTCACAGGTTTGTCTGAAATCATATCAAACGACGATCATGCGGATAAATGGGAAAGTCGCGTGCGTTTTGCAGCAGAGTCAAACGTCACGTATCATCTTGTTGTGGACGGCAAGGCATCGTCAATTTCAACGGGTGAGGTGCATTTAGCTCTTACGTTCGACGCGGGCATGATACTGAGTCCGGATCATGATCTGTTCACAAATGCAACCGTTGTGAGTGGAATGTTTTTCAGCGTGTCATCCTCGAACGTGAATGCATTACGCGAACCGGGAGAGCCATTGCATGCACACCCTCGCGCGGGTGGAAATGCGTCTGTCTGGTGGAAATGGACAGCAGAGGGTAGTGGTCGCGTTCTGCTGAATACACGCGAAAGTTCGATTGATACGTTGCTTGGTGTTTACCAGGGGGAAAGCCTGATGGCTCTCAGCGAAATAGCGAGCTCGGATGACATCCAGTTGGGGGAGATATTTACAAGTGAAGTCGCGTTCTCTGTTGAGAAGGATGAAACATTTATGATTGCCGTAGATGGGTATGATGGCGAGATGGGGGACTTGATGCTTAACATGGAGTGGCTGACTTTGCCGTATGAGATTGAATCGAGACACGGAGAACCAATGCCGGGTGTCGGGACATATACGAATGATTGGGGGGCAGTGGTGACGAATGGGTGCACGCCGTTTGAGCGTTATGACACAACGCAGTACGTATGCACCGGATGGGCATTGTCCGGCGGAACTGATACAAACGGGGTGAGTGTCGGCAGCGAGACAAATATGGTCATGGTGCTGACCAACAACAGTATGCTGAGTTGGTTGTGGCTTACAAATTACTGGTTGAATGCCGAGACAGATGGGTGGGGATGGGTGATCCCTTCTAATGGCTGGCGGCATGCTGGGTCAAACGTGGTCATCACCGCCGTGCCTGATCCGCATTATCACTTTACAAGCTGGAGCGGGCCCGGCACGAATTGGATTACAACCGGTGATATTCATAGTGCAACGGTGACGGTGAGTATGACAAGCCCTGTGCAGCTTCGCGCGGGTTTTGCCATGTCATTTGCTACCAATGGAGTGCCCCATTGGTGGTTGGCGGAGCATGGTTTTTCCAGTCCCTTTGATTCTGCGGCATTGAGTGATAGTGATGGTGATGGATTGATGGCCTGGGAAGAATTCTATGCCGATACCATTCCAACAAACTCCGCTTCGGTCTTGAAATTTATAAGCATTGAGTCCCTGGATGATGGCGTGAGAATACTTTGGCAAGGCGGTCAAAGTGCACAGCAATTACTGGAATCGTGCGACACTGCAGGTCTGGGCCAATGGTCCACAATCTTCACCAATGATCCCCCCACTGCGACAGAGACCAATTTCATTCATACCCTACAGAAAGGCACTTTCGGGTTCTATCGTCTGCGCGTGCCGGGCCCGTAGCCTTCTGTCAGCGTTATCGGCCGGAGGGCGGTGCGCTGATAGAGATGGTATGCATTTTGTTTTTTACGCAGGTATCCAGAAGTTTTACCAATTGTGAATGTGTCGAGTCGTATGTGCACGTTACATGAATGGGGATCGGTGCATCAAACCTGGCCAGATGGGCGAGACGAGAGTCAATGCGTTGAAGTGATGCAGGCAATCCTTGAAGCGTGTATCCATGTGCTGTGATTCCGATGCCCACAGCAGCAGGAAATGGCTGACCACTGCCACTGGTGCTGGATGCATCCAATCCTGACTGAACCTTTTCGGGATTGAATACAACCAGGAAGAAGATAAGCAGCAGGCATACCACATCGATCATAGGTGTCATGGGAAGTTGCAACGCTTTCTGAGAAGATGTTCGGTTATGCATTGAGAACCCTCCTTTTGTATTGCTTACGCTTCACTGGTAGAACGCGTGTGCATGATCATTTCTTAGGGGGTGATTCAAGGTAGTAGTTCACGCGCAACAGCATCAGCAAGATGCCGACTGCGATGAGTAAGGCACCAGCGCCCATCTTGTTGGCATACCAGTCGGCGTGACTGCAGGTCAGACAAGGTGCATATCCAATGCGTAAATAGAGCTTCGGGAACATCGTTCTCATTGGGAAGCTTGCAGCCGTAGGCTGTTCGAAACCCGAAAACAAAACGCTCTGTTATGTCATCTTGAATCGAGACGACTTCGGATTCCGCCGGCGGCCAGAGTCCTTTCTCGAGCTCCGCACAGTACGCTGTCAGGTTCTCTGAATTGTGACGGCGCAACTGACCCAGTCTAGATGCGGCCGCAGGTCCGAATCCCGCATAATCTTTTCCCTGCCAATAGGCCATGTTGTGGCGACATGCGTGATCTTTAAGTGCGTAGTTCGATGTCTCATATGGGGTGTACCCGCTCGATGTCAGAGATTCGTATGCAGAGTCCAATTGTTCCAGGCTTTCGGATTCTGTTGGACACGGTATTTCCCCCATGCGTTGCTGCTGCTCCAGCCTGGTGCCTGGCTCAACAGAACAGGCGTAAACGGAGATATGAGGCGGACGAATGGCGAGAATTTTCTGCAAGCTATCTCGCCAGATTTGAGTATCGACACCTGGAAATGCCGCAATGAGATCCAGGCTAATATTAGCTAGTCCGTGAGTTCGTAAGCATTCGACGGTTCTTGTAATATCACCAGAAGAATGACGACGCCCCATAGTGGTTAGAATCTTCTCATCAAATGATTGTGCTCCAAGACTGATTCGGTTTACGCCTGAATTTTTGAGCAAGGCAATAGTCGAGTCTGAAAGCGTTCCCGGGTTTGCTTCCATGGTGTATTCGACAAGAGTATTCATCCTGATGTGTTTGTGGATCATGCGCATGAAGTCTGCCAGTGCTTCATCTGGAAGTATTGATGGTGTTCCGCCACCAATATAGAGCGTGTCAGGAACGAGCATCCCGTATTGTTTGCCAAACAGCTCAAGCTCCCTGTTCAACGCCTCAATATACCTAACGATACGTTTGTGGGAGCAGGGCTCGGAGTAGAAGGCACAGTATGAACATTTGCCGCTGCAAAAGGGCACATGAATATAGACATGCCGCACGGTTGACGTGACATAACTTGAACTATCACTCATTCGTATTATGCCTATTTAAAAAAGCGGCAAAGAAAGAAATGGAGATTGTCACGCAATTTCCAACGCCATGCTAGAGACGTTCAAGCAGCGGCAAGACGGGATCTGCTGACAGAGGCAGTCGATATTATTTATCGAAGCCCATCTTGTTGTAACCAGGAATCCATCTGTTGATGATTTCATTCAGCGATCCGTCTCTAATCCACGCGGCGCGAGCTGCGTTTAGTTTATCCAGCAGCTTGAAATTGACGGAATCTGCAGCCCAGGCCACATCTATGGTGGTCAAGGGATCGAGAATTATTTTAGTTCCAGGAGTCTGATCGCACATATAATTGGCTGTTACTGCATCGATAATCACGACATCGGCGCGAGCATCTGCAAGGCGGGTAAATGCTTTTAAGGCCGTAGATTCGGCAACAATGGTGGCGGATGGGCAGTATGCCTTCGCATAGGCCTCACCTCGACTGTTCTCTACAACAGCGATTTTCTTTTGTGTCGTTTTGATCGTTGATGCTGGTCGGTACAGGCCGGCATCTTCCGCGCGCACAACAAGCATCTGCCCGTTCTGTAAATAGGGTAGGGCAAAACTGAATTTGTCGCGATTTTCTTTAGTTACCATCATGCCGTTCATGACGATGTCGATCCTTCCGTCATCAACGGCAGCAGCCAATTTATGCGCAGGCATTTTCTCAATCCGAAGCGTTTGTTTGAATCTTTCAGCCAGTTTTATTGCCAGCTCAACGTCCAATCCTGAAGGGGCCTTTTCTGTCCCGACAAAGAATGGCGCATTATTCCCGGTAACGCCCACAACTAACTCCGTTTCAAGATTTGGTGTCGATAATGTCAGGCATCCACACATCAGTAAGGGCAGCATGAGAACTGCGACCGTTTGCATGGCTATATGTTGGGAAAGAAATGAAACGATGGTTGATTTCTTCACTTTTAACGAACTCCTCAATTCAACTTGTAGAAGATTCCTCAGTGCATGTAACGGTCCACCCGTATAGACAGGATCACGAGGAACATAGTCAAGGGTCTTACTTTGCTCAATCCACGGTGGTTTGGCAAGTTCCGTTTTTGCTGCGTATGATTCTGAAAAGACGTGCATTTGGCGCACATTAAGGACAATATGGATCACAGTAGACAAGCGAATGCACCAGGAGCTAATTTGAAGTTGCAACTATTTTTTAGTACGTTCGTGTTAATCTTTCTTGCGGAGTTAGGCGATAAGACTCAGTTGGCAGCCATGGCGAGAGCGGCGTCGTCAGGATCTGCGAAATGGACGATTTTCTTTGCGGCATCCGCCGCTCTTGTTTTCTCTACGCTTATTGCAGTTCTGGTGGGTGGGGCGCTTACTCGTGTAATCCCGGAAAAGTACATTCGTATTGGTGCGGGCGTCCTTTTTGTGATCTTCGGTGTGCTGCTTGTGCGAGATGCGCTGAAAACGCCTGGCGAAATCACGCCGACAGAATCGGCGCAATCAGGAATTGTTTCGATCATGCTCCGTGGTGCTGCCGAGCTTGAGCGGACTGCTTTTGAGGATTATTCGCACATGTCGGAAGATGCAACGCTCCCTGCGCTACGCGCGCTTCTTCTTGAGCTAGCACATGAGGAAGAAAGACATTTTGAGCAACTTTTGCTTGTTGACCGTACCGGTGCAAAGGAAGGTGCAGAATTGGAGCCCACCATGGCATCGTCGCTGCCTCCTTATGAGCGATTGCAAACAGCAACGGCCCCCAAGGATCTGGACATTTTGGAGATTGCTATTCGACACGAAGAGTCCACTGCAGGGTTTTATCGTGAACTTGCACGATTGACGCCCATCGCATCTTTTCGTCGCGCCTTGACGACGCTTGCAAACGCCGAGACGGAGCATGCGTTGCGCTTGCGTAAATTATTGCCCGACGTTGACTGAATGATCGGGCGGTGGAAAGCGCGCGGAAATAGAGGATGGGAAAGGACACTCTTCACATGTTGCACCCAGATGGATGCAGAAATCGTGAAAGATTTGAATCAGCCCCTGTTCTCTCAGTCCGTTTCTATACAGGGCTGGATTGTGATCGCGTCCAAAGAGAATCGTGGCGGTCTGACGTGTGATGGCATTGCCCCCCTGAGATGGTAGATGGTCAAGAAGGTGCTGTATTGGCTTTCCCGTGGCGGCAAGGAACGGCACGAACACATTGCTCACAATCGCGGCAGCTCGCGAAGGACCAAGTACGCTTACAGGCGTTGCATTGCGTTTTCCAGCAAGGCCCAGGTGGTGTTGCCAGAACGCAGGCGCGTTGATTTCCGTCAAAATTTCCTTAGCTTGCCGAAACCAATTGCGAGCGTCTCCAGTATCCAATGTTGTCAGACGTGTAAAGACGTCCGGCTTAGCGCCAAACAGTCCGGCGGCTGCAGCTAGTCGCCGCCGTGGATGGTTTTGTGGGCGAATGCTTGCAGACTGCCAGAGGGTCTGATCCATGATTGCATGTTCCCATGCATTGCGTTGCTTCCACCATGTATCCCAGATACGTCGTACGAAAGCGCGAGCATCCGCGCCCCAATGAGAGTCCAGTTTTTCGGGTAGCAGTCCGGATACGCCGGCAAGTAGGGCGTAGGCGGAATCGGCATCGCAAGTCATCTGTTGCAATTGAGAGACAGGCACGCGCATGGCAAGCAATCGAAAAGGGAAACGGTTGTGTTTATATCCCAGCGCAGCCATGGTTTCCATATATAGGGTCTGTTCCTCACCCTGCTCAGCCATAATATGCTGAAAACGCTGTGATTTGATGCGCAAACGTTCTTCACCCGCGGCCATCAATATGGTTGCCTGTGCGTCGGGGTCGTCCGCTTGATTCAGAGCTTGTGCGCAAGCCCTAAGCTCTGTGCGCGTCACCTCGTAAGGGTATGCAGTGACATCAATGTTTTCAAAAGAGAATTCAGGATCAGAACGCAGAGGGTCACGCAGGGCAATTTGCATTGCACCGCCAGGAAGTGTGTCTGTTTTTATTGTGCCGGGGAAATAGGTCACATGTGCAATGACTCGAGAGTAGCGAGGATCGTTGGAGTGACCGTGATGTTCCCAATCTTCAGGTCGAATATGAATCTCAACGTCACCCACTATTCGCCTCTTGTCGGGACCGGCAAGAAGTACGGCATCCAGAAAATCCGGCCCTGCCTCAAGATTCCAGCGGCCTGGAGATAGAACTGTAACATCTTCAGCTACAGATGTTTGCAGGTCAGGTCGCCAGTGTTTATCAGCCCACAAGCACTGTAAATGGCGTTCTGAATATGGAAAAACGCCATAGCGGGAAGAGCGCTCTTCAACCCGTTGTCGAGGGTTGGGCAACAGCTCGCGGTAGGCGGCAGAGCGAGGATAGAAGGGATATTGCGAAACATCCAATCCAGTAAGATTATTCACCGTTTATCTCCCGAGGATACTGCAGCCTCCCATGACAAAACACAGTAGATGTCTTCGCACCCTTGACGGGGCTACAGGAAAACCCATAATAGCGTTTTGATTAATTGGGTCAACCGTCGTGTTTGTCACAGTGCTTTGGTCGTTGTGTTGGTTGACGTTTCAAGTAGGTGGTGCAGGCACTTTAATGCATTGGTGTACCCGCAGGAAGCAGTAAGCGTTATGATACGAGTGGAGCATCTTACGAAGCGATTTGGTGGCCGCGTGGCGGTTGACGATTTGAGCTTTGAGGTGAAAAAGGGCGAAGTGGTTGGTTTTTTGGGGCCTAATGGTGCAGGCAAAACGACCACAATGCGTATCTTATCGTGTTTTTTGCCTCCGACGGGTGGCAGTGCAAGCATTGCCGGCTACGATGTTGTTCGAGAGGCACTGGATGTGCGTTACTGTGTAGGATATATGCCTGAGAGCGTTCCTCTTTACATGGAGATGCGAGTAAACGAATATCTGCGTTTTCGAGCCAGACTCAAGGGACTCCGTGGACGGCGTGTGGAAAGCCGGTTGGATGACGTACTCGCATCATGCAGCCTGGAGTCCTGCTACAATCGAATTATTGGACACCTATCGAAGGGATATCGACAACGCGTTGGGCTGGCAGATGCGCTCATTCACGAGCCGGATGTTCTGATTCTTGACGAGCCATCCATCGGCTTGGATCCGAACCAGATACGACACATTCGTCATCTCATTCGTGGGCTCGGCGGACGGTATACGGTTTTGCTTTCCAGTCATATTCTTCCGGAAGTCGAGTCGGTGTGTGATCGCATCCTGATTATTAATCATGGTCGTATTGTTGCTTCTGAAGCGACCTCCGATATGCTTGGATTGATGCGCGGAAATCGAAACATCATTGTGGAAGCAAAGGGACCTGCGGCGCAGATTCGTGAGGGATTGGAAGCCCTTGATCCTGTGGTTCGTGTCTCTTCAACGCAGGTTGGGCAGTGGGAACGTTGTGTGTGTGAGTGCACCAATGATTCTGATGTCAGGACAGAGATTTTTGATTTGGCCCGCATGCATGGCTGGGTGTTACGAGAATTAACAATGAATCAGGCAAATCTTGAAGATATTTTTGTTGCGATGACGGAAGGAGGAGAGCGTTGAGAACTCTGCTGATACTATGGCGTCGCGAACTGATGACTTCATTTCTGTCTCCGGTTGCCTATGTGACGATGTCGACATACCTTTTTGTGGCAGGATGGACTTTTCTGCAAGCCGTGGAGGCCAATTCCGGACAGCAGGAAATGCCTGAGACTCTTCTTTTTGTATCCGTGTTTTTCTGGCTTCCTCTTTTTGTGACCAGCATCACCATGCGTCTGTTTGCCGAAGAAAAGCGAAGCGGGACAATTGAAAGTCTGATGACCGCACCGATTACGGATTTGCAGGTTGTTTTAGGCAAATATCTTGGTGCGTTTTGTTTTCTTATTTTTGCCGCGGTGCCGGCCATGGGTATTGCATATCTCCTGCAGTGGTTGAGTCCTGGTATTGATAGCATGGATGGAGGCTGTATGCTGGGAGGTCTATTGATATTTCTTGTGATATCAGGTTTTTGCATTGCGATTGGTTTGTTGGCGTCGCTTTTAACCCGCAATCAGATTGTAGCCGCCATTGCCTGTTTTTGTGCCATATGCTTTCCATTTCTAATTCGTAGTGCCGGATCGTCCCTGCCTTTCGGAACGGATCGTGTGCTGGAATACCTCTCTGCGGACACGCACATTGTCGATTTCTCACGCGGATCAATCGACACGCGCCCGCTGGTTTTATATTTGTCAGGAACCTGCTTTCTGCTGTTTACAGCCATCAAGGTATTGGAATCGCGTCGCTGGCGCTGATAAGGATCACGAAGCTATGAGTCAAGTACAAGACAGGGTTGCAAAGCGCAGCATTTGGTTGCGACGAGGTCGGCGTGTTGCAACAGGATTAAACGTACTTGTGGCGCTGGTTCTTGCAAGCATCGCATTGTTGTTTGCCAATGTGCTGTCGCTACAACACTTCCAACGCTGGGACATCAGCACACGTAATTACTATCGTCTTTCAGACAAGACGTGCGGGCTGATTGCGAATCTCGAATCGCCCGTTTCTATTGTATCGTTCTTTCAGCGCAGCCACGTCCTCTTTGACGACGTGCGCAATCTCCTGCGAGAGTACGAATACGAGGCGGTGAATGGACAGGGGGCCAAACTTTCGGTTGAAATGCTGGATCCCGACAGGGATATGGCGAGAACCCGCGAACTGGCAAAAGAGTATGACGTCGATAAGCCAAACCTCATTGTGGTTCGAAGCGGGAGCCAAACCATGCAGATCGCGGCTAAAGATCTAGCCGATTACCATTATGCGCTTGATGGTGGACGCTCGGTGACAAAGAAGAAGGTGGCTTTCGGCGGGGAGCAGGTTGTTTCCAGCGCGATTCAAAGCGTCGTCGAAGCGGCACGTCCCACGGTTTATTTTCTGACGGGGCATGGTGAGAAGTCACCGGCTGATTTCGGGGCATTAAATGGTTACTCGGGGCTGGCTCGCGAGTTGAAGCGGGACAATATTGAGGTGCGGTCATTACTTCTGGCCGAAACAGGTGGGGTGCCTAAAGATTGTAGCGCGCTCGTGATTGCGGGACCTTCACGTTCGCTCAGTGCAACGGAAGTATCGTTGATTTCTGCATTTTTGGAGCAACACGGACGGATCTTGCTTTTGTTGGAACCAGGGCAGGATACGGGGTTGGAGCCCTTGCTTGAGCGTTGGGGTGTCACGCTGGCAGCCGATGCGGTCGTCGGGTTGACGTTGACGGGCCGTGATCTGATTGTTAATGCCTACGGCGATCACCCTGTGACACGTAAATTGACGGGGATTACCAGCATGTTTTATAGCCCGCGCTCTGTCCGAGTTTATCACTCTGGATCGGTTGACGGAGAGGATGTTGCGGAAGACAAACCCCAGGTGACGGTGCTCGCGGAGAGTACGGGGCAATCATGGGCAGAGTTCAACCTCGAACAACAGCCCCCCCAGTTTGATGAAGGTGTGGATGAGCTTGGACCTTGGCCTGTGGCCGTGGCTTTGGAAAAGGGACCGATCGGCGGCATTGATGTCGAGCTTGTCCCCACGCGGATGGTGGTTATCGGGGATGCTGATTTTGTGGCAAATGGAGCGCTGCGAACCGGGGTGGGGGGCAATCTGGATTTCTTTTTGAGTTCGTTGAACTGGCTCCTGGAGCGCGAAGCACTCCTGGCGATTTCACCGAAGACGCCAGGGGAACTGCGTCCCGACATGAGCCGTCGTCAATGGCAGCTTGCTTACCTGATCGTTCTCGCTGGAATCCCTATGCTGTTTGGTGCAGTGGGTGTCATTGTTCATTTGTCCCGACAACAGTAACAGGGCTTGGTTGGGAAATCAGATTCGGCACATAGTTATGAATATCAAGACAACACTCTGGTTACTACTGGTTTGCGCGGGACTTTGGTGGGTGATTCAACTCTCTGAACGACACCGCCAACATCGTCGTGAAACCATGCAGAGCATGGAACGGTTCCTTGATGTCACGGCTGAAGCTATCACCATGTTCTCCATCACAAGTGGTGATTTAATGATTGAGTGCGAACGCATTGATGACCGATGGATGATCCAACGGCCGCTTCAGGCTCGTGCGGATGGCGCCACTGTTGATCGTCTGTTAAGTGCGTTGGAGTCTTTGTCCGGGAATGAGCGGATTCTACCTGAACAAAGGGTGACACGTGACCTTGCGTTGACAGATTATGGTCTTGAAGATCCTGCACTCCGTATTGTGTTGAAGCACAAGCTCGGGCAAAAGATTCTTTTTGTTGGGGATGCTGCCCCGTTGGGCAATCTTCTTTACGTACAAGTGTTGGGGGACGAAGACGTGGTCGTAGTTCCTGACAGTTTCACAAATGCCATTCCAGGAGGCGTGCCCATGCTGCGAGACCGATCGCTGTTGCATGGGGATGCCGCTAAGATCATGCGGCTTGAGATTGACAGTAATGTTAGTGGTTTTTTGCAGATCACCCGCACGGATGATGCCTGGATGCTGCAGCAGCCTGTGGCAGCCAGAGCCAATGAGGTACAGGTAAGCCGGGTGCTGGACGCATTGTTTGATTTAGAGGTGCAACGTTTTGTTTGGGATGCAGAGGCAGAGGTCGCCGAGCCGAACGCACAGGATAACATTCCCGAATTGTCCTCGCTCACGAGCGTCGAGCCATATGGTTTGGGAGAAGGAGAGGCCGTGCGCGTTTCTGTGTGGCTTGGTGCAGATGGAGGGCGCCAGGATTTATTATTAGGGAAGCAAAGTGCCGAATCGGAAGATCACATCTATGCGAAGCTGGGTGACGCCCCGTCCGTTTACACTGTGCCTAAAGGAATTGTCGATGCGGTTTGTTTGAGTATGCAGACCTTTCGTGACCCGCGAATCTTTTCAATGATTCCTGAAGGGGTATCGTTTGTGTCGGTTATGAATAACGACCGACGCTTTTCTCTTGCGCATGATGAGGATGCGGCGTGGTTTATCGTCGAACCCTTGCATGTGAAAGCTGAGGTACAGGTAGTTGAATATTTTGTTCGAGATGTTTTGCAATGGGAAGTGAGTCTGTTTCCCTCTGTTCAGCCAACGAATATGGCCGTGGCGGGGTTACATCCACCGATTTGTACTGTTGAAATTGGAAAGCAGCGCGAGGATGAGACGCGAGTAAAAGAGGACCCGGATGTTGAAACAGTAGATGCTTCAATATCTACAGTTGTCACAGATCCTGCGACTCGCCTGCTACGAATTGGTGCCGTCGTGGAGCAGGGCGGATCGTCTTATCGTTACGCCGCCATGGGGGATTCAGATGAGATATTCTTTGTGGCATCCACACTTGCTGCTGATCCGCGATTGTCTCCCTCAAACGTCCTTCACTTCCGGGATCGAACCGTCCTGACGATTCCCCCGGAGGAGGTTATGCGCGTGAGTCTATCCATCGGGGAGCGAGAGCAATGTGTCGTACGGATGGCCGACGGTGATTGGGCGGCTCAAGATGAAGAGGCACTGCCAATTATCGAATCAATTAATGATATCCTCTTGCTCTGTGCAAATTTGCGGGTATCGAATATTGCCGCAGTTTCAGCCGTGGATGTCGAAACGTTCGGGTTCGATCAGCCCTCTGCAGCCCTCACGCTTGGGCTCACCGGTGATGCCGGCATTCAGAAAACCATCCTTTTCGGACGCAGGGCGAACAAGGCAGGTGTTACAGCGATGGTAAAGGGGCAGGATGTGCGCTTTACCGTACCTCTTGAGATGATGACGCTTTTCACGCGAAACCTGATCGCTCCGAAACCGAAGAGTGAGGTGAACTGATCATGTCATCTCGGCGACGCATATCCATCGTGGGTGTTATCTCGCGCCTCTTTATGATGCTCGTACTTTCATGCGTTGTTTTCATTGTGTTCGTCACGACACGCGGATTTCCACGATGGACGACTGACGCCATTCTCGCCAGGCTAAATCAAGGAAGTACGGCGATTGAGACAGATCACTTATATTACAATCTCTCGCGAGGATTCATTCTTAAGAATGCGCGTTGGTTTGTGAAAGGACGAATTGGCCCTCCGATGCTGGAAGGCGATGAGGTCTCGGTGGATATACCGTTGGCACGCATTTTTTCGGATGGTAACCCGGTGCGGAGCATTCGCATTCACGGTGGAGTTTATCGGCCGGAAATGGCCGGTTTAGCGGGTAAGAGCGGTTCCCGCAGGAAATCATCAAGCTGGCATTCAAGTTTTGACCTCGAACTTTGGGATACGGTATGCCAAGAGCTAAACCTTCGCCATGTGCGTTGTCGTGTTGTTGGCACGGGGCGGGAGGTTGAGGTCAAGGATATCCGGGCAACGATTGGGGAGAGGCATGTTGCGGATGAAATCAACACGCGCGGAAATGCTGTTTACAACCGTGATAGCAGAATCACTACAGGGCAATTTGAAACACGGCTTGACCCCAAATTATTTATGCCTTTCTTTGCGAAAAAGGGTATGAACGTATGCACGGAACTTGTGACAAGGCTTGAGTTCGATGCAAAACATCCCCCCGCGGCTTCATTTACATTTACACGGGAACCTTCTGACGAGAAGGATGGTCATGCAACCTTGGATATTGAGGCTCAAGCCTGGGCGCGGAATGCACGTTATTGCGGTGTGTCAACCACGCGCATTAATTTTGAGACGAGCATGCAGTTCGGTCCAACCGAATCGGTGGTTACTTTGGATCCGCTGTATGTGGTACGCCCGGAGGGTGCTGCCAACATAGCGTTGACGGCTGATGGGCGTAAACGGACGGTCGTGTTTTCTGGAGAATCAACCCTTGAACCGCGAAGTTTAGCTCGTATGACCGGCGTTTTAACAAATGATTGGACAAAGATGATTCGCCTTGAAGGTGCGCATAAAATAATAGCCGAAGGTCATGTTTATGTTGATTCGCCTGAAAAAAGCAGGCTGACGGCGACGGTCAGCGGTGATCACTTGGGATACAAAAGACTGTTAAGTGATAGGTATCGATTTCGCTTAACACACAAGGGCTACACGAATACGTTTGATGAGATTCAGGCGACTGTTTGTGATGGCGCTTTAACTGGAACTGCGACGGTTGTGGCAAATCCGATTTCTGAAGATGTGCCGCATTACACGTTTCGAGGTGATTTAAACGAAGCGAATTTCTCATCCATCGTTACGCTTTGGCGAGGGGAAGCAGATGATAACTATTCAGGAAGTTTCTCCCTGCGATTGAATGTTTCCGGGCCCATTGGAAAGACACATAACGAGAAGGTAAGCGGCACCTCCAGGATTCGGGTGCGAGAAGGTCGAGTGTTTCGCTTGCCGATCTTTGGAGGTTTGTCGGAATTATTGTCCAAGCTTATTCCAGGAATGGATTTTGTGCTCAGGCAAAGCGAGTTGGATGCAGACATTGTCGTGGGTGGAGGAAAACTGCACTCGGATCGGATTTCGATTGATGGTGATGTATTCAGCATGAGCGGGCATGGCAACTATAGTTTTGATAAATCAGTTGATTTTCTAGTTCAGATTAAGTTGATGAAAAGCGACCCGTTTTTCGCGAAGATCGTCCGGTTCATAACCTGGCCGATTACGAAGCTATTGGAGTTTCGCCTTGAGGGTACGGTGGATGAGCCGCGTTGGTATGCGGTTAATTTCTCCAGCGAGTTGCTAGAAAAGCTACGGTTGAAGAAATCCCGCAAGGAGAAGTCCGCGGATAACGAGGAGGAATTAGAACCGGATGTCGGCCAATAAGCGTTACCATATTCATACTTATGGATGCCAAATGAACAAGCGGGACACGGAGGCCGTTGGGGTATTGCTGGCACGGCACGGGTGGGATGCGGCGGAGAACGAAGCCACCTCAGACCTGATCATTGTGAACACATGCAGTGTGAGGGGCAAGGCCGAGGACAAGGCATTGGGCAAGCTCGGTCTTTTGGTTTCGGCCAGAAGAAAGCAGGCGCGTTCACAAATCATCGGGGTTATGGGCTGCATGGTCCAACGGCTCGGCGACACGGTGTTCGACAAGGTGCCCGGGTTGGACTTCGCCGTGGGAACGCGTCGTCTGGCGGCTATTCCGGGAATTGTGGATTGTGTGGTGGCTGGACAGGGACCGGTATTGGATACGGGAGATAACCTGGACCTTGCTGAGGATCTTTGCGGACACGAAGAGGGCAGTGTAACCGCACTCGTAAATGTTCTGTTCGGTTGCGACCGGCGTTGTGCGTATTGCATTGTACCCACTGTGAGGGGACGCGAGTGGAGTCGTCCGGCAGATAAGGTTGTTGAGGAATGTCAAAGTCTTGCGGATGGGGGCATTCGTGAAATCTGTCTTCTGGGGCAGAGTGTAACGCAGTACGGAAAGACCAACGCTGTTTTTGACGAAAGCACTCAATCGTCTGCAGGTTTTACTGAGCCACTGCCACGATTGCTTGAGTCTGTTGATGCGATAGCGGGGGTTCAGCGGATTCGATTTACATCTGCACATCCGTCGGGATGCACACCCGAACTGGTGCGTGCATTCAAGGAACTTCCTTCGGTTTGCGAACATCTTCATCTCCCTGTACAGTCGGGGGCCGATAGTCTTCTGAAACGTATGCGGCGCGGTTACGATACAGACGTATACAGAAAAGCCATTGCAGCATTGCGGGATGTCGCACCGGAATTAGGGCTGACCACTGACGTCATTGTAGGTTTCCCGGGAGAGACCGATGACGAGTTTAACGCTACGCGTGCATTCATGAATGAAATGCAGTTCGACAATGCATTCATTTTTAAATACTCTCCCCGCCCTGGAACACCAGCAGCGGCGCTGCAGGATGATGTTCCTGATGAGGTAAAAATACAGCGCAATCAGTTGCTTCTCAGCGACCAGGAGAGTCGGGGGCTCGCCCTGAATGAGCGACTGGTGGGAACGCATGTTGAAGTATTGGTCGAGGGTGTGAGTTTGCGAAACGAAGCGAAATGGTCGGGTCGTACACGAACAAATAAGATTGTGGTGTTTGAACCGGTCTCTGGTTTAAAAGTGGGACAGCTGCGCCATGTTCGGATAGACCGGGCTATGCCGCAAACAATATATGGATATATCGATGATGAGTCTTTCAGCAATAACACTTCTACTCGCGATCATGATTCTCTTTGATTCTGTTATCCTGATCGTGAGGCCTGAATGGGCGCAACGAGCCTGGATGGCATTCTCGCGTAATCGTATTGCCGGCTGGGTGATCACGGCAATTGGCATCGCGTGGGCAGCCTGGTTGCTATGGCATATGCCGCTGGGTCGCTTTGAATCACTCAAGTCCATGTTGTTTCTTCTGGCGCCGGTGACCTATATTCTGGTCCTGATGAGTATGAGTGAGTTGTTGGCCGCGCGAGCTTTAGGTGGACTTTTCGTGTTGCTTCCTACCCCCATTCTAACTGCGGCACGCTGGCATTCATCGCCTTTGCGCCTGGTTATGATCGTTATTGCGTATATTATTGCGATTAAGGGGCTGACGTTGGTTCTGAGCCCATACATGCTGAATAAATGGAGTGCGCGGTTGGTACGAACTCCGAAGCAGTGCCGCCTATGGGGGGTCGTGGGTACGGTGAGTGCCCTGGTTTTGCTGGCACTTGCGATCTTCGTTTATTGAGACACGCCGAGGGCAAGCATGCGCTCAATCAGGTTGGTGTTAATCGGTGCAGATATTCCATGCTTATTGGCTGTGCGTACGATTTCGCCATTGATGTTCTGGATTTCTGTTCGGCGACCTGCGCGATAATCCTGTAACATGGATGAAATATTCTTTTCGGTTTGCGCGCAAACGTACTCTACCATGGTGATGGCATTCGTATAGTGCAGCGTGATGCCTGCCTGCTCAGCTACACATTGCGATTCCCGAGCGATGGTGCACATGGTGTTGTGTGCATCTGACCGTGTCAGAATGCTACCGTTTTGAATGTTATAAAGCACGGTAACGGGATTGATCGCTGCGTTGAGAACAGCCTTGCTCCAAACCAGACTCACCGCATCATCATGGCACACGACCTCAAATCCAGCATTCTGCAGGGCGTTCACCGCGGCACGTTTTCGGTGTGTCCATTGACCATCTCTGGGTGCAATGGCCGTGGGCCCTTGTCCAGCTAACCGAATGGTCCCATTCTCAAGTCGCGTGCTTCCCATCCCGGTGCTCCCACATAGGATAGAGCCGTGAGGAAAGCATTGTATCAGTTGCGCGTCATTGCCAATGCCGTTTTGCAGCGAGATAACAATGGACTGGCTGTCGCAACACGCCGCTACCTCGCGGGCAGCCTGTAGCGTGTCGTAGGCTTTTACACAAATGAGAACGACCTCTGGAGCTACCGTTGACGTGATGAACTCGGGACTGGAACAACAAAGGACCGGGACATGAAAACATTCAGTCCGGTCCTCAGTTGTAACGTGTATGCCCTGACTCGCAATCCGAGTCGCACGGTCAGCGTTGTGATCCAACAGTACGACGTCCTGCCCTGCCTGATGCAGGTGTGCAGCAAAGAGGGACCCGATGGCTCCTGGCCCAACGACCATGATCCTCATCGGTATTCTCCTGTTTAGCCATCAATTAATGACTTGGCCAAATCGGCTGCCGATGCGGCATCCGGCGCATATCCATCCGCACCGATTTCATCGCAGAAGGCCTGTGTCACTGGCGCGCCACCAATCATGATCTTAACTTTGTCTGCTACGTCGGAGGCCTTGACCGCTTCCACAACAGCCCGCATGTTGGTCATCGTCGTGGTCAGCAATGCGGAAACGCCGATGACAGTGGCACCACTTTCCTGTACTGCTTCGACGAATTTTTCGGCAGGCACATCGATGCCAATATCAATCACTTTAAACCCTGCACCTTCAAGCATCATGCAAACAAGATTTTTGCCGATGTCGTGCAAGTCACCCTTCACTGTTCCGATCACCGCAGTACCCGTGGGTTCCACGCCGGAGGATGCCAGGTGAGGTTGTAGCACTTCCATGCCAGCCTTCATGGCTCGCGCGGCAATCAGTACCTCAGGGACATAGACTTCATTCTTCTTGAAGCGCTCACCAATCTCTCCCATGCCGCTGAGGAGTCCGTCATTCAGGATGCTGCCGGGCACAACGCCCTCAGAAAGTGCTTGTTCTACCAAAGCCTTTACATCGTTTGCTTTTCCTTTTTTCAGATTCACGGCAATGTCATTCAGCGTGCTCACGTTATTTCCTCCGTTGTCATTGTTCGGTTTCTACCGCCAGTGTAGCCCTTGTAGTCCTTGCAAACTATTCGATTATTTGCATTAAAGCGTTAACTGCTGCGTTATTTATTGTTGAAATAATTCTATCAACTCATGCTAGGGCAATATAGTAAAATTATGCCTTTTGGTATGACAATTCTGCTGTCGGTGGGCTGTGAGACCCGAGAATATGTATGTTTTATGCATTATTGATCTCATCGATATTTCAAATCTGCCGAAAAGGGCATAGGGAATGTGCCGCATTGGAGCTCAACGTAAGCGCTGTAAGAATGATCAATGATGGTGGAACATGACAGTGGTGCGAGATTTTGTTTATCCCGGAGAAGCGTTTGGGTGCGGGAGTCCGGATTCAGGGATATTGCCCCCGCCCATTTCAACGGGTTACAGCTCAACTTTTTCACCTACATACTCTCACCCCCGTATACTCCCATAACCCACTCACCCACATACCTCAGCATGACGTCATTCGACGTATTGCCGGTCGCAGAGGGTCGAAACACTGAAAGCTCCATTGATGGTAACCTTGTCATGAGGATATGTTCTTTGTTACGGTATCAGTCGTGTTTGGGTGTGAAATCAGAAGAATGGATGGAGTCATGGATACACATACAGCAGCTCAAGATGCAAAAGGCGCCTCAATCAAATTGGCGGCAGCATCCGGAGAACTTAAAAACACGGCCCTCCAAGCCGTGGCAGATGCACTGTTGAGCAACAAAGATGCGATATTAGCGGCTAATCGCAAGGATTTGGATGCCGCAGAAAATGATTGCCTGGCAGCACCGCTTCTGAAAAGACTGAAATTCGACGAGAAGAAGATTGCTGATGTTGTAACAGGTATCCAAAGCCTGATTACCTTGAAGAATCCCGTCGGAACTCAATTGTCTGCCACCGAGCTGGACGATGGTCTTGAGCTTTACAAAGTAACATGTCCTATTGGCGTGATTGGCGTGATTTTCGAGTCAAGGCCGGATGCGTTGGTCCAGATCTCCACGCTTTGCTTAAAGAGCGGTAATGCGCTTTTGCTTAAGGGCGGCAGTGAAGCGATGCATACGAACCGGGCGTTGGCGGAAATTATTTCGAAGGCTACGGTTGAGACAGGAATACCGGATGGCTGGATTCAATTACTGGAAACGCGGAGCGAGGTAAATGACATGCTTGAACTGGATGAGCATATCGACCTGATTATTCCGCGAGGTTCAAATGAGTTTGTGCGGCACATCATGGAGCATTCAAATATACCGGTGTTGGGGCACGCTGATGGCATTTGTCATGTTTATGTGGATCAAAGTGCGGACTTGGCGATGGCACAGGATATTGTGGTGGATTCCAAGTGCCAGTATGTAGCTGTTTGCAATGCCGCAGAAACCGTGTTGGTACACGAAGGTGTGGCAGAGCAGTTGCTTCCGGCTTTGACGAACACGTTGCAGGAGAAAGGCGTTGAATTGCGCGGATGTCCACGTACGGTGGCGCTCACGCAAGTGGCGGCAGCTACTGATGCAGATTGGCGCACGGAATATCTGGATTATATTCTGTCTATTCGAGTGGTCGCTGATATGGGTGAAGCGATTCAACACATCAATACATACGGTTCGGGTCACACCGACGCGATTGTCACGGGTGATGCCGACGCTGCGAAGGTGTTCATGGACCTCGTCGATTCAGGAGATGTCCTTTGGAATTGCAGTACACGCTTCAGTGATGGATTCCGGTATGGGCTCGGAGCCGAAGTGGGAATTAGCACCAACAAGATTCATGCGCGCGGACCGGTCGGTCTGGAAGGTCTATTGATTTACAAGTGGCGGCTGATCGGCAAGGGGCATATCGTGGCTCCTTATGCGGATGGTGAAAAGACTTTTACGCATCGATCGCTTTGATTTTCCTCTCTACGCTCGGCGGTTTAACGACTGCGAGCATGCAGTGCAAAATGGTTCAGAGGCTGTATCCAAGCGCATCACTCCTGATGTTAAGGTGAAGGAAATTGATCGGTTTGAACGCGTCTGTTGATTCTGAAAATTGCTTCCGACTGAAATCGGACTTTAGCCCGACCGGGGACCAGCCTGAAGCGATTGCCGCATTAACGGCGGGTATCCGCCGTAGCGAGCGATTTCAGATCCTGGAGGGTGTGACAGGGTCAGGGAAGACATTTACGGTAGCGAATGTAATCGCTCAGCTGGGCAAGCCGGCACTGGTTGTGTCTCACAATAAAACGTTAGCAGCGCAACTGTATGGGGAGTTGAAGCAGTTCTTTCCTGACAATGCGGTAGAGTATTTTGTCAGTTATTATGACTACTACCAACCTGAAGCATATATTCCACAGACAGATACCTACATTGAGAAAGACTCGTCGATCAACAAGGAAATTGAACGATTGCGTCTTTCGGCCACCAACTCATTGCTATCGCGCGATGACGTAATTATCGTCGCAACGGTATCCTGTATTTATGGGTTGGGTTCTCCTGAAGACTATGTGGGTATGCTGGTGCAACTCGCAGTGGGTGATGAGTTGGACCGCGACGATTTGCTTTATCGACTGGTTGCGATTCAGTACGAACGGAATGATTATGAACCCATGCCCGGAACGTTTCGCGTGCGCGGTGACACGGTGGATGTATTTCCATCTTATGCGACTCGTGGAGTTCGGATTGATTTCTTTGGCGATATGGTGGAAGCCATTCGCCAGATCGATGCCTTGACGGGGGAGGTGATTTGCGAACTCGACAGAATTATGATTTCTCCGGCGAAACATTTTGTAATGCCTCATGAAAAAGTTACTGCTTCAGTGGGTTCCATTCTCAAAGAGTTGAACGAGCGTGTTCAATGGTTCGAACAGCATGGCAAGTTATTGGAAGCGCAACGGTTGAGTATGCGAACGCGATACGATATTGAAATGCTGAAGGAGATTGGCTATTGCGCAGGGATAGAGAATTATTCCCGGCACTTGAGCGGACGAGAGGAAGGCGAAGCCCCGGCTTGCCTGATCGACTACTTTCCCGATGATTTCTTGACAATCATTGACGAGTCGCACGTGACGATTCCTCAGCTACGCGGTATGTATAACGGAGACCAGGCGCGCAAAGGAACATTGGTGGAACATGGTTTTCGCTTGCCTTCAGCGCGGGACAACCGGCCCCTGAATTTTGATGAATTCCGGCAACGCGTGGGCAATGTGATTTTCACAACCGCAACGCCAGGCGCCTATGAACGTCAAGTGTCGCCTGAACCTGTGCGACAGTTGATTCGTCCCACCGGTCTGGTTGATCCCCCTGTCGAGGTACGACCACTCGGCAATCAAATTGATGACCTCATGCATGAAGTGCGCGCATTAGGGGCGAAGAATGAACGCGTGTTGGTGACAACACTCACAAAGCGTACCGCAGAGGATTTGGCTGCATATCTGCGCGAAGCTGATTTACGCGTAGAGTATCTGCACTCGGAGATTGATACGATTGAGCGTGTGGAGATTTTGCGGCGTTTACGACAGGCGGAGTTCGATTGCCTTGTTGGAATCAATTTGCTGCGCGAAGGCTTGGACCTGCCTGAGGTCGCCCTGGTCGCCATTCTTGATGCGGATAAGCAGGGGTTTCTACGTTCTGAGACCGCATTGATTCAAACTGCAGGTCGCACGGCACGGCATGTGAACGGTCGGGTGATCCTCTATGCCGACAAGATAACCGATGCCATGCGAGGCTTGATGGATGTGACGGAGGAGAGGCGACGCATTCAGCATGCATACAACAAGAAGCACGGCATTACCCCGAAAAGCGTGATTCGAAACATGGAGCAAAGTCTGGTTGTGCAGTATGATGCCACGGCAATTGAGCATTCAGTGGTGAAGGAATCAGGTGTCGATTACGATGTGCATACGGAGTTAGAGAACCTGCGGTCCGATATGCTTGAAGCAGCCAAGGCGCTTGAGTTTGAACGCGCGGCCACGTTGCGTGACGAAATCCGGGAACTGGAAGAAGCTGCGGGACTGGCAACGTCAGCAAAGAAAGCATCCCGTCGCAAAAAAGGGTAGGGGAACGGATTGCCGGATCTTTATTGTCCCCATGGAGCTGTCGCAATGTTCGGCACCACCTCAATGGGTATATCAAGACGCTCGTACCCCTTTGCATCCGTGAGGATGGTGACAACCTTCCTGTTCAAAGCCTTATCGACGGGGATATTCTCAAGCGCAATGCGATAGGTGCCCGGACGCAGTGTGCTAAGCTTCCACGTGATGCGTTTGTCCGGCAGTTCGACATCCAAAACGTTAAACTTGGCGATTGATCCTGCACGCACAATGATCAGGCGACGGACGCCCGCGGGATGCTGACCTCTCAGCAATATGTGACGGGGTATCACTGTAATGCCAGCCGGCATCATTGCAGATACGGAAAGCTTCAATGGCACTTGGTTCGTGTGTGTTGTATGAATTGTGAAATCACTGCGCATGAAGCCTTTTGCGAATGGCGGACTCAATCGAATGCGAACATTTCGCATCAGCCCTTTCTTGTCTGGCTGTGCCGTTACTTCAAAGTGTTTAGATGTGCCCTGAATATCCATAATTTCGATCGTCGGATCGCGACTGAGCAGATGCGTAAAGCGTTCGCTCGTGAAATTTTCTGATGACAGCTGTCCGAAATTAATAAATGAGGTCTCAATAGCGAGCTCAACGCGAGCGGTTCCTTCCAGCCAGAGAGTGAGAACGGGACGGGACGGGTCATTGCTATGTACACGGATGCTTTTCTTTTGAATGCCTCTGCGCCCTTTGAGTTTAAGGGTCGCTTTCAGATTCTCCGATTCTCCCGGTGGCAACAAGCGGCGATTCATGCTGGTTGCAGTGCACCCGCATGCTGCCTTGACCTTTAAGATTTCCAGGGGCGTGGTGCCCGTGTTGCGAATGACAAATGTGTGTACGATGGTTTCTGATTCATCTCGTTCTCCAAATGTATAGACCGGGGCGTCGCAGGCAATGCGTGGGGCTGCGCCGGTTGCTGTCGGTGTCCCGTGTTCCGGGGCTGAGATGATTTGCTCAGAGCAGAAAAATAACAAAAGTCCGGCAATATAAATATGACCAGCTGAATAACTCACAAAAGCACCTCGAGTCGTGTTTGTTTGAAATGTGAGTCAATCAAGTTTCGGGTATTATTGCAAGATTGAGGAGGCATCAAAAATCGATTGCGCTTGCCTCAAGTGTGGCAACATGGCATTGCTAAATTGCAGCAGTTTTCAGTAAGACGAAGTGGGAGATCATGCAATGGCTGAGAAGCGCGGTTTGTGGGGCAGTAAGATAGGCTTTCTTCTGGCAGCGATCGGTTCTGCGGTTGGGCTTGGCAATATCTGGCGATTTGGTTACATGGCCTACGAAAATGGCGGAGGCGCATTTCTGGTTCCGTATGCCGTTGCACTATTACTCGCGGGAATTCCTTTGATGATTCTAGAATATGCTCTCGGGCACAGGGAGGCATCCTCGCCGCCTTTAGCATTTGCTCGCGTTAATCGCCTCTGGGAGCCTTTGGGGTGGTGGATGCCCACGATCGCATTTTTCGGGATTAACCTATTCTATGCGGTCGTGATCGGCTGGTGCATGAACTACTTCGTGTTGTCATTGACCCTGGGGTGGGGGACGGATACGGGTGCTTTCTTTATGCAAAGTTTTCTGCAAGGCAGCGGATCGCCACTTGAGTTGGGTGGCATCCGGTGGCCCATTCTGATTGCCACCGTTCTCACATGGGGGATCAATTGGTTTATTTGCTACCGTGAAGTCAGTCACGGAATTGAAAAGGCCAGCATGGTGTTTATGCCCCTGCTGGTTGTTCTGACCTTGATCCTTGTGGCTTGGTCGTTGCGACTGGAAGGCGCATGGCCGGCCATCAGAGAAAATTACTTGAGTTGCGACTGGAAAAAAATCAGCCTTTACACTGACGCGGGGCGGAAGGTTTGGGTCGCGGCATTCGGACAAATATTTTTCACTCTTTCGCTCGGGTTTGGAATCATGATTACATACGCAAGCTATCTGCCGCGCAAGACGGATATCGTGGGCAATGCCTTGCTGACGTGTGTGTTGAACTGCTTGTATTCGTTTGTTACGGGATTTGCAGTTTTTGGCACGATCGGGTTCATGGCGCAGGCGAAGGGTGTTCCGTTCAGTGAAGCTATAGCTGGTGGCCCGGGGTTAGCGTTTGTTGTTTATCCGGAGGCAATCAATCAACTCCCCGCCGGAAATCGTATGTTTGGTGCACTCTTTTTCCTCGTGTTGATTGTCGCGGGAATTTCATCCGCTATTTCTCTGACCGAGGCGTTTGCCTGTTCCATTGTGGATAAGTTTAATATATCGCGACAGAAGGCCGTCACCCTCATTTGTGGTATCGGCGTTTTCGGCAGCATTATCTTCACGACGCGCGCAGGATTATACATTCTTGATATCGTTGATCATTTTATCAACAACTACGCGTTGGTGCTGGGGGGCGTGTTGGAATGCGTATTGGTAGGGTGGCTGTTGAAGGCACAGGTCATGCGCAAACATGTGAACACATGCGGGACGATCAGGTTGCTGCCATTGTGGGATGTTCTTGTGCGCGTGGTCACTCCCCTGATGCTGCTTGTCGTGCTGGGAAGTGCGCTTTACCAGGAGTTTCAGGGGGCATACGAAGGCTACCCGGTTGTGGCCCTTTTAATTTTTGGCGGTGGAGTTTTGTTGGGCGGTCGATTGCTCTCTTTTGTGCTAAGCCACTTTGAGTGGCGCAAAGAGAAATTGCGGTCCCATCACACGCCCGATCAGGAAAAATTACTGACATGAGAGGGTATAGAAACGCTTGCGTATGTGTTGTGAGTTCGGCATACTGCATCCATCATTAATTAATTCTTCGGGACAAGGTGATTCCACGGAGGTGGAAAATTCCTTACCGGCGGTAAAGTCCGCGACTCCTGCTAACGCAGGACTGATACGGTGAAAGTCCGTAACCGACAGTATAGTCTGGATGGGAGAGGATGAGCGCCTGTGGTGTGTGCCGTTATTCCACATTGTGGCTGGCTCGAGAGTCCTCTCTCGGGCTTTTTTTGTGTAGGAGAGGTGACATGTCGCAGACAGATTTTTCGTCGATAGAGGATGCTATTGCGGCCATTGGTCGTGGTGAATTGGTCATTGTTACAGATGATGAGAGACGCGAGAACGAGGGTGACCTCGTCATGGCGGCAGAGCATGCCACGCCCGAGGCGGTCAATTTCATGGCCACGCACGGCCGCGGGCTCATTTGTGTAGCGCTAATGCGTGAGCGCCTTAAAGCCTTGCGCCTTTCTCATATGGCCACGCGTGGCAATGGTGATCGTTTTGGCACAGCCTTTATGGAGTCCGTTGATGCTCGCACTGATGTCACAACGGGAATTAGTGCGCATGACCGTTCGCGCACCATTCAGTTGCTGGTGGATGATGAGGCGGGCGAAGATTGCTTTGTGAGCCCGGGGCATACGTTTCCATTGCGCGCTCAGAGCGGAGGCGTGTTGCAACGTGCGGGCCATACGGAGGCGTCCGTCGATCTTGCGCGGCTTGCCGGTTGCAAACCTGCTGGTGTCATTTGCGAGATCCTGCACGAAGACGGAACCATGGCGCGTCTTCCTGAACTGCGGGAATTTGCAAAAACGCACAGATTGCATCTGGTTTCTATCGCGGATCTTATCGCATACCGTCGGCGTCGTGAGCGCCTCGTAGAGTTTATCCGCGGGGCTAAGCTGCCAACCGCTCATGGCGTATTTCAGCTTAAACTCTATGAATCCGATATTGATGGTGATCATCATGTGGCGCTCGTATTGGGTGATCCTGCCAGCCAACCGAATGCCCTGGTTCGTGTACACAGCGAATGCCTCACCGGTGATGTTTTTCATTCTTTGCGCTGCGACTGCGGAAATCAGCTTGAACGCGCCATGGCAATGATTGAAGCCGAAGGTGCCGGCGTCATCTTATACATGCGGCAAGAGGGGCGTGGCATTGGCTTGGCCAATAAGATTCATGCCTATAAGTTGCAGGATGAGGGCTTGGATACCGTTGAGGCCAATGAAGAATTGGGCTTCGAGGCGGACTTGCGCGACTACGGTGTGGGTGCTCAGATCCTGAGTGATCTTGGTCTGCACAAAATTAGGCTGCTGACCAATAATCCACGTAAAGTCGTGGGGTTGGAAGGGTATGGATTGAAGATTGTTGAACGCGTTCCGATTGTGTGTGAACCGGGGGAGCATAATGAACGTTACCTTAGAACCAAAAAGGACAAACTGGGTCATTGGATCTAGTGAAAGGAGAATGAGATGAGTGTAAATGAAATATCAGTTGGTTTGCATGCCAGTGGTTTACGGTTTGCAATTGTCGTCAGTCGGTTCAATGATCTGTTGACAAAACAATTGCTTAGCGGGGCCATAGATTGCCTGTGCCGGCATGGCGCATCGGAATCTGATCTTACGGTGGCTTGGGTACCTGGTGCGAATGAGACACCGCTGGCGGCCAAGCGATTTGCGTCGACGGACAAGGTGGATGCTGTCGTGGTTCTCGGGGTCGTAGTCCAGGGTGCCACCACGCATGCCGGGCTTATTACTTCGCAAGTATCTCGCTCACTTGCTCAGATTGCGCTGGATAGCGATGTGCCCATTATCAATGGCGTGGTCACGGCGGACAGCCTGGAGCAAGCCATTGAGCGCTCCGGAACAAAGGCTGGAAATAAGGGATGGCATGCTGCGCAGGCGGCAATCGAAATGGCCAATCTGTTTAAGGGCATTGCTGAGAAATAGCAAAGCGAGGTCGGATGTTCTTTCTATTTATAAATCAGCTTTTCGTGTGCTGGAGTCGTGGATCATGACAACGCGTCGAGATGCCCGGGAATGGGCCTTACAGATTCTTTTCGAGGTTGATCTGAATCCTCCCAAGGATTTAGAGGTGGTCCTATCCGAATTCTGGAGCTCACGCAAAGCGTCAAAGAAACAGAGCGAATTTGCGACACGGCTCGTACACGGCGTGGTGAATCATCGCGATGATCTTGATGTATCGCTTCACACCTATGCTGAAAACTGGGACGTGAAACGAATGGGCGTCGTGGAGCGGAATGTGATGCGCATAGCGTTGTTCGAATTGCTGCATTGTGAAGATATTCCTCCCGTCGTTACGATCAACGAAGCCGTTGATATTGCCAAGTATTTCAGTACTCACGAGTCTGGTCGTTTTGTAAACGGTATTCTTGATCGTGTTCGCAAAACGTTAGATCGTCCTTCTCGACAGGGAAAAAACGGAGACTAAGTGCCGTGTCGCGCGCAATCCAGCCACAGATCGCTACTACAGATGAGCACTGGATGGAACGGGCGCTTACGCTTGCCTGGCGCGCCAAGGGACAGACGCGGCCCAATCCACCCGTAGGTGCTGTTGTGCTCGATGCGCATGGCAAGAAAGTTGGGGAAGGGTTTCACAAAAAAGCCGGTGATGCACACGCAGAAATTGTGGCGCTTATCCGGGCAGGCGATAAAACGCGCGGCGGAACGCTGTATGTAACGCTGGAGCCTTGCTCAACAAAAGGGCGAACCGGGGCCTGTACGACGGCTGTTATTGCGGCGGGTATTCGTCGTGTGGTTGTCGCCATTCGCGATCCAAATCCTGCGCACCGTGGTCGTGGACTGCGGATACTCCGTTCCGCAGGGATAGAGGTAGTAAGCGGCATTTTTCGTCAGCGGGCCGAAGAACTGATTCGCGGATTCAGTTGCTGGGTAACTTCAGGACGACCTTTTGTTACGTTGAAACTCGGTATGACTCTGGATGGTCACATTGCTGACAATAAGGGCCGGTCGAAATGGATCACGTCGGCGCCATCACGCCGCATCGTGCAACGATTGAGGTCAGAAGTTGACGCTGTGATTGTGGGTGGCGCCACCGCATGCATGGACAATCCTTCGCTGCTTTGCGCGAAACGCAAAGCGGGTGGACCGCCTTTATTGCGCGTGATTATTGATGATGTCGGGGCGTTGCCGCCAACGAGTCGAGTGCTTTGTGATGGATGTGCCTGTCAGACAATCATTGCAACTACCCGCCGCTGCACGCCGTTACGCCAGTCTGAATATGAGCGTACGGGGGCAACCGTTTGGACGTTGCGTGAGGTGAATGAAGGGGTATCTCTGAAGCAGTTAATGCGTAAGCTTGGAGCGTTGGGCGTACTGGAGGTGCTTTGCGAAGGCGGTGGAGAATTGGCCGCATCGCTCGTTCGCGCCAAGCTAATAGATCGCTATATTCTGTTTTACGCTCCGGCAATTCTTGGCGGTGATGCACGGCCGGCGTTTGGAGGCAGGGGGTGGTCGTTGGGATCCATGCCGTCGCTAAAAATGGAAGGCATGATCCGGGTTGGCCCTGACATAATGGTAACAGCATGGCCGGCGGGAAAGAGGTGATACCGTGTTTACTGGATTGATCGAAACCACTGGAACCTTGCAGAGTTTACGGGACAGCGGTAATGGACTGTCGCGGTTGACTGTTGCGGTTTCGGACGGTTGGGCTGCCGAATTAGGCATAGGCGACAGTGTTGCGGTGCAGGGTGCGTGCCTGACGGTAGTCGACGCATCAGAAAATGTATTCAGTGTCGATGTATTGAAAGAGACACTGTCGCGAACCTGCCTGGGGCAGAAGGGGAGGGGTGCCCTGCTCAATCTCGAACGTGCCATGACGCTGGATCGTCGACTGGATGGACATTTGGTGACCGGTCACGTGGATGGGCAGGGGCGAGTGCTCCAGGTCGGGCATGACACAGAGGGCGATCGTGTGGTGAAAATTGCGTGCGAGCAGGCACTGTTAGCGGGCATGGTTTTGAAGGGATCAGTAGCCCTTGATGGAATCAGTTTGACGATCAGTAATCTTGAGCGCGGCAGCTTTCAGGTCAGTATCATTCCGCATACATGGCAACACACCAGCCTGCACTCGTTGCGTGTAGGACATATGGTAAATATTGAGACGGATGTAATTGGTAAATATGTGCAGCGATATGTTTCCCTGGGGCAAGGAGAGTCAAAGCTTCGGTTGCAGCAGATGATTGATGCGGGATTCTCATGAGATTGAGAAATGATTCGATGGGCTCGAATATTCCCTTTTACTGGGGCTTATTGATACACATCAGGAATACAGGAACGATTTTCGAGTGAGTCGCCGCATTGACATGGGTGCATTCCCTCATATATGGTGTCGTGCTAACAATAAACGTGGGGATTTTCTGGTGAGCAAAATTGAAACATTACTGACACTTCAAGATGTAGATCTTCAGATTCGGGATATTGAAAAGGAGCTGGAAGATATTCCGGCCCGGCAGAAGCTTGAAGAGTCACGACTTCAGGAGCATCGGGAAGCTCTCGGTGCGGCTGAAGACAAGCACAAGGCCGCCCAGGCTGCAGTTCAGCAGCTGGAGCTTGAAGCCGAGAGCATTCAGGAACGCATCCGAAAGCTACGCCAGCAGCAGGTCGAACTCAAGACCAACAAAGAGTTCAAGACCATGGAACACGAGATTGAGATGGCCCAAAAAGATATCTTGTTACTGGAAGATAAAGAGTTGGTCTTGATGGAAGGCGTAGAAACCTCTCGTTTGATTGTAAAGGAGAGCTCTGCGGACCTGAAGGATGAAGAAGAAGCCGTCGCGGAAGATGTCAAGGCGCTTGATGGTCGTGCCGGTGAGCTGAAAGACGAGCTTGGCGCTTTGAAAGCAGAGCGCGATAAGGCGGCAGGCGAAGTAGATGCCAGTTGGCTTCAGCATTACGAAAGACTTCTTTCGAGGCGGAAAGACCGTGTTGTGGTTCCTCTTCAGGAGGGCATATGCGGTGGCTGTCATATGAAGTTGCCGCCATCGGTACTGCACAATACACACAGAAAAACTGATATGGTGGTCTGCGAGTATTGCGGCCGGCTGCTGTACTCGTAAGTGTGCAGGGATTCCTGCTTGGCAATTCACGTTCTTTTCACGTATTATTGTTTTGTCGGTTGGTAAGGGCGATCGGTCGCCTTGCTACACGAATTCCTGAAAAGGCGTTGTGTTTGCGGGGAGGAAAGTCCGGACTCCTTAGGGCGGGATGCCTCGTGATAAACGGGGGCTTTTTCGGTTAAGCGAGAAAGACGGAAAGTGCCACAGAGAATATACCGCCCGCCTTTGCCCTTCGGGTCATTACGAGGCACCTTTGATTAAGGTGGTTCTCGTATGTGAATCGAAGGGTGAAGGTGGGTAAGGGTGAAAAGGTGGTGTAAGAGACCACCGGGCATGTCAGTAATGACAGTCGCATGGCAAACCCCATTCGGAGCAAGATCAAATAGGGAATCGAAGGCGGCCCGTCTTCAGTGTCGCAATGTGCGACACGACGGTTCCGGGTAGATCGCGTCAGATAAATGACCGACTCTACTAACGTGGAGAACAGAATCCGGCTTATGGCTTTTACCAACCGACAACTTTCTCTTGTATCGGCAACCGCGGGGTACGCGTTGCTTGCCAGTTTGCTGTGTGCATTTCTTGTGGTTCGCTCTGATCCAACATCTTCTGTTCAGGACACTGCGAATGACAACGAAATACCGTCAAAATCCTCAATGGAGGAACGCGGTGCGCTGAGTCAATTAAACTGGGCAGTGTTTGAATCCAAAAATGCAGCGCGTGAGTCGGTTGCGGGTACGTTGGCAGGGCGCTTTCGTCTGGCGGGAACATTTCTCGAATATGGTTCCGATGTAAAGAACAGGCGTAAGGCAATATTGGATGACCTGAGGACCGGAGTGCAGTCCATTGTTGCGGAAGGTTCTGACATTGACGATGTCAGGGTTGTCAGGATTCTGACCGACCGCGTAATCATGCGCATCGGTGCACGGGAAGAAACGCTTTGGTTGACATTTACAGACGGCGCAAAAAGCGATGATGATGGCGACGCTGAACCATTTTTGGAAGTTGATGAGTCGTATGATCGTTTTGGCGGGAAGCGGGTAGGGGAGAGGCGTTGGGTTTTCAAGCGCGAAACGCTTATGAGGTACTACCGTGAACTCATGGATAACCCAGAACGTTTAGTGAAAGTTTTTGACTCACTGCACCCGGTGTATACGGAAAACAATTCCATCTCAGGATATCATTTACAGATCGAAGGAGAGCCTGAGTTTTTTGATGCAGCTGGATTTATGGAGGGTGATGTCGTGCGCGCGGTGAACTCGGTGGATATGACGAATCGCCGTCGCGCGGAGTTTTTTATTCGTCAGTTCGCTGAAGGCAAATCGAGTGCATTTGTGATTGAGCTTGAGCGTGGCGGAAATCGACAGAAGATGGTTTACCAGGTGCGGTAATGATTTTTGCAATCTGTCGCTCGCATTCCAACCGAATCTTCAGCGTTTTCTGATAGCTGCTTGAAGCAAGCCTGTCTATCTCCTTGATAATATATGCTTCAACATTTGAAATATATTTACGTCTGAATTCGACAGTCAAATGATACTGAGAAGTCTTGATCGCCAAGCGGCCTGTAAGATTTGTTTTAGTGTCAATATATCGCTCAATTCATGGGACAACCCAACATGTTGTGGTTTTACACCCACCAAAAGTAGACATAAGATATATTATGCGACGTTGTATTGACGGGGACGGGGAGGCTAAAAACGGCTACTGACGCCCTTTCTGTTGAACGAAGCCTGCGTGCTTTGCACGCCGCGTTTCACGGGAAGTTAAAGCGACGATTCTAATCGCCGCACTCCAGATCAAGTGTTTGAGGAAGCCACAAAATTTGGACTCCGGTGATTCTCTCACTGCTTTGACTTTGAGTGCTTGAACCCCGACGTATGTCTGGATTGTATTGCTCATAAGCATGGCGTGCGACGATATCTTCATGGTCAAGAATCTACGTATCATTTAGAGTCCTGAAAATGAGTTCCTGCTACAAAGAAGAGCCTCCAATCCGCAAGCCACATCCCCTGTAGTAACCGCTGTTATGAGAAGGCATGTCAATAGGTCCGTCTCGACGGACACCACTTTTTCAGTTCCCTGTGCGTCACGCTGTTATCCGCACTCTTCATGGATCCGCTTTTTGATCCGGTGCATTGTAGGATCCGT
>JADHWI010000012.1 GCA_016783565.1 Kiritimatiellia bacterium | reverse complement strand
TCGTCCCCGCCGGGTTCCTGCACTGGGGTGACATGCAGCAGTCCCAGTTTGCGCAGCGCCTGCAGCGTGCGGTCACGGTCCTGCTCCATGCAGAGCAGTGTTACTTTTTTCATTTCTACAATCATAATGCGTTACTCTGAGCGGCGTTTGGCAATCTTTCCTCGCACCACTGCGGCGGTCTGTTCGTCTCCCAGGAAAATCTTGATCACGCGAATGTTTTCCCGGCACTCGGGAATTTTGACCTTTTCAAACAAATTGACGCGCTGGGAGGTGGTTCGCAGTTCTTCACTGACAAGGCGTTTTTGCTCATCCAGAATCTCGTGCTCCACGCGAAGCCGAATGAGTTTTTCCGTGGTATCCATGGCATCATCAATCCACGGTGGAGTCTCAAAGAGGTCCACATCAGCACGCTGTGTCTTGATGTCCTGTAGAATGGGTATTCGTACTCCGGCAATGTTTCCTTCGTCGGTAATAATGTCCGACACGTTCAGCATGTCTTCCACACCCACCGGTTCCGCGAATACGCTGACCCAACGGGCAACATCACCGCGCAGCTGTTCGCGTTCGCGCAATTTTTCGCTCATACGCTGCTCAATGACCTGGATCTCAGCCTGAAGCTGCTGCTTCTTGAGCTGCAGCATCGGCAGAAAGCGCTCGAAACGGGATAATGCTTCCCGCTGCGCCTTGAGTTCCGTTTTGGTATGTTTGATCTTTGCCATACGTCAACACGCCGATGAGTGCCCTACGCGGGGACGGCTTCCTCTGTCTCCGGTTCTGTTACCGTATCCGCCTCGGTTTCGTCTTTGTTCCCTGGCCAGTACTTGTCGATGAGTGTGCTCTTGATGCCGGTTTCCACCGGTTCGAAACAATCCGCCAAAATTTCCCAACCAAGATCCAGTGCACCCTCAAGCGGGATATTGACAGACAGGTCCATCATTTCCTTTTCGAATCGTTCGCCATATTTCAGCAGTTTGTTGTCCCACTCGCTCATCCGGAAGCCCATGGACTGTTTCTCCAGACTCTCCCGGTACCCGGAATAGAGCTGGACCATGATATCCATGATGGCGCGATGGTCGTCGCGCGTCTTGCCATTAACTTGCTGTTTCAAGCGGCTGAGTGAGCCGAAGGGTTCAATGCGTCCATCACGCAGGTAAAACTGTCCCTCGGTAATGTAGCCGGTGTTGTCCGGAACAGGGTGGGTGACATCGTCGCCCGGCATGGTGGTCGCCGCCAGGATCGTGATGGAGCCGGCGGTATCAAAGTCGACTGCCTTCTCGTAACGTGCTGCGAGCTGACTGTACAAGTCACCGGGATAACCACGGTTCGAAGGAATTTGTTCCATGGTGATCGCGATTTCTTTCATTGCATCCGCAAAGTTGGTCATGTCGGTGAGCAGTACGAGGACTCGTTTTCCTGCAATGGCAAATTGCTCTGCCACGGCCAGGCTGATGTCCGGAACAAGAAGACATTCCACAACCGGGTCCGCCGCCGTATGTACGAACATCACGGTTCGCGACAGGGCACCGCTCTCTTCCAGTGTATCGCGAAAGATCAGGTAGTCATCATGCTTCAGCCCCATGCCTCCCAGAACGATGACATCGACCTCGGCCTGCAGGGCAATGCGTGCCAGCAGCGGATTGTAGGGTTCGCCGGCACGTGCAAAAACGGGCAGCTTCTGGGATTCGACCAGCGTGTTGAAAATATCAATCATCGGGATGCCGGTTCGCACCATGTTGCGCGGAATAATACGTTTGGCCGGATTAACGGATGGGCCGCCGATTTCGACGGGATTCTCATCCAGTGCCGGTCCGTTATCGCGTGGTTGTGCGCCTCCTGTAAACACGCGCCCAAGCAATGCGTCACTGAATGGAACGCGCATGGTTTCGCCGAGAAAACGAACTTTTGCGTCGGTAGCCACGCCACGTGCGCCTGCAAACACCTGCAAGGATACCTCGTCCTCATCGAGACGAATAGCCTGCGCCAGAGATGACCCGTAGCGGGATGTCACTTCGGCCAGCTCGCGATATTTTACATCCTTCGCGCGGATGGTAATTACGCTTCCTGCAATCCGTTCGACACGGTGATACGTCTTATGCATTTTTGGTCACCTCCGACACCATCGATTCCAGCTTGGTTTGGATGGTTGTGAATTCCTTTTCGTCCATATCCACCCGGTTCCAATCCTTGGTGGTCTGCGTGATTTCATGGAAAAATCGCCGCGCACTGTCTTTGTCTTTGAAACCCATTGACGCTTTGAGAATTTCGGAGATCACTTCAAACACGTGGCGTTGCCGTTCATCTGATGTGGCTCCATCCACGGCGTCAAACGCATTCTGCTGCAGATAAACGGAGTCGAGATATTCTGATTTCAGGTAAAGGATAAAGTCTGAATCGGATGTACCTTCTTCGCCGACCACTTTCATCATCTGTCCGACATCGCTTCCTTCTCGCAGGATGCGTCGTGCCAGAGTCAATTGCTCCTCATCCACAATGGAGCCGTATTTGCTCCAACTGTCCAGGGGGTCGATTGCCGGGTAGCGTCGTGCATCCGATCTGGCTCGGGACAGGCCATGAAAAGCGCCAACCACTTTTAGTGTGGCCTGGGTGACTGGCTCGTCAAAGTTGCCTCCCGCAGGGCTGACGGTGCCACCGATGGTGATAGATCCGGTTTCTCCATTGTTCAGTTTGACCACGCCTCCGCGTTCATAAAAGCCGGCGATGACAGATTCCAGGTAGGCTGGGAATGCCTCTTCTCCGGGAATCTCTTCCAGGCGGCCGGATGTTTCGCGCAGGGCCTGAGCCCAGCGAGACGTGGAATCTGCCAGCAGCAGGACGTCGAGGCCCATCTGGCGATAGTAGCTTGCGATCGTGACTGCGGTGTACACAGACGCCTCACGGGCGGCCACGGGCATCGAACTGGTGTTGCAGATGATGACGGTCCGGTCCATGAGACTCTTCCCGGTACGTGGATCGGTGAGTTCCGGAAACTCGCGCAGCGTTTCCACCACTTCGCCGGCTCGCTCGCCACAAGCCGCGACCACGACGATGTCGACGTCCGCGTTACGGCTGGTGAGTTGCTGTAACACGGTCTTTCCTGCGCCGAAGGGGCCGGGAATACAGTAGGTGCCACCTTTGGCAACCGGGAAGAAGGTGTCGACGATTCGACCTTTGGTTACCAGCGGTGTGGTAGGGCGCAAGCGCTCGGCATAGGCCGTAACCGGTAGTTTGACCGGCCAGCGCTGCAGCATTCGTATGTCATGACTGCGTCCTTGTGAGTCTTTGACGGTTGCAATCACGTCTTCCACTATATAGGAGCCCGCATTGGCAATAGATTCGACCGTATAGGTTCCATTCATGGCAAACGGGACCATGATTGTGTGGTCGAAGATTCCTTCCGGTACGCTTCCCAGCACATCACCAGCGGTCACGGTGTCGCCTTCAGTGGCCGATGGCGTGAAGTCCCACCTGGCTTCGCGATCGATTGCCGGTAGGTAGGTGCCTCGCTGGAGGAAAAATCCGCATTGCTCCGCAAGCTGGGGTAGGGGGTTCTGCAAGCCGTCGTAGACCTGAGTCAACAGGCCGGGACCAAGCTCGGCTGAAAGCATGTCGCCTGTGAACTCCACGTCCGCACCGACGCGCAGCCCTGTGGTATCCTCATAGACCTGCATGTCCGCCAGTCGACCGCGAATTCGGACTACTTCGGCCATAAGACCGACATCTCCGATTTTGGCGTATCCAACTTCGTTTTGTGCCACGGCGCTCTCAAATTCTACTATGAGCATGTTGCCGTTGACGCCGATAATCTTTCCAGTCGTCGATGAATCCATGTTCGACCTCAAATGCTAGTCTGCCGGGCGATTTTCGCCTGCAGATGCTTTCTTGTTTTCTGTTATCCCATCACAAATCCGGTTTTGTCAGGCTGCCTGTCTATTGCCTGTACCGGATGATTCGTCTGTTTCTTTGCTGTCGGGCTCGGACGTGACCATATGATCCAGCGTCTCGTTGCCCGTTTCTTCGCTAAATGTGGACCACCGTTCCGCCAGCATGAGCTTTATGCAATAGGCCAGCACGGCAGCAGTGGCGAAGTCATTCGTCCCTGCCAGTTCATCGGCCCGATTCCAACGAAAATGATCAAGCATACGCTCTCTCTCAAGCGGAGTTGCTGCAGAGAAAGCATCGGCTACCGTCTTTTCTACGGAGGGCTCAAATCCCTCATGGTCACGGATGAATCCCGTGGCTTCGCTATTGCTCCGTCGTGCGCGAGTCGTGGCCACGGCATTACGCAGTTGGGTTTCGCCCTGGCGCCACATTTTCAGAAAGGGATGCGACGATGGTTCGTTTCGCAACAGGGCTTGGAGTGCATCCATGTCACGTGTCAGCAAGTGATCACGGCACGTTGATTCAAACGCCTCGATGTTCATCGAAGGCGCGCTGTCCATGGAAACTGCCGGTAGGCTCGCGGCCAGATAATAATAATTCATGCCAAATCCTGCTTACACTCAACGAGTGGCGGGTCATTTGTTAGGAGAATCTGATGCTTTAAATCACAGCTCCCGAATGAGTTCTGCAAGTCGTGGACGGAGAAGGGCGCAGAGAGCTTCTGTCACGGCCTCGCCACTAAAGTCGTGTTGTACGTTGCCGTCGACTACCGACACGTTAAACCCGGATAGTACGGTGTCGCTTGCAGACACTGTCAGACCGGCCTGTGCGGATTGTCCGAATTCGGCCACAAGTGCATCGCCAATTTCTCGGCGTTCGTCTTCCGATAGCAGGACCTCAATGCGTGCTTCCTCAGGAAGCCCTTTTGCATAGGCTTCCGTGACTTTCAGGACAATATCCTTTAAGCCATCGGCACTGAGTGCTTCAGACACTTTCTGTTGCACAATACTTTGCAGTGTTTTGTCAATCTGTTGCTGAACGCTGAGTATGACATCGCGAGCAGCCTGTTGGATCGACTGTTTTGCGTGGGCTTCAAAGCTTTTGGCTTCTGTCTCCGCTTTTGCTGCGTCTTTTTTGGCTTGTTCCTTTGCATCGTGCAGGATGCTTTGGGCTTTCGCCTCTGCATCCTTAATGATCTGATCGGCCTTTTGCTCCGCTGTTTGAACGCCTTCTTTCTGAATGCGATCCAGCAGGTTCTGCAAGTTTTCCGCCATGGTTCTTGTTCCTGTCTATTAATAGGGTTTGTCAGGACTGGTAGCACGCACCTGTTACCCACTGTTCTACTCTTTATTCAAGGTGGGCAACGATTACCTGCCCAGACCTGTCACTTTTTGCTTCCACCAGGCTTTTGCCCAGAGCACTGAGAATATCTTGAAGGCTGCGTCGCAGATCCCGATCTCCTGCTAATTGCAGAGCGCCAATCGTAACATCTATCGAAAAATCACCCTGTCCGACCACATGTTCTTGCACACTGCTGCGTATGCTCTGCAGTTTCGTTGCGGCGGCATTGTTGTCCTCTCCTGAAAGGCATAGCACAAATTCATCAGCGCCAAATCGTGCAATAACGTCCACTTCGGAGATCTGCTCGCGTGCGACATCGGCTACTTCCTTGAGCAGGTCGTGGGCCTGATCAATGCCATAAGTCTCGATATACTTGCGGAACGCGTCCACAGCGATCAAACTCAGCACGACAGGGTAGTCATGTTTACGCGCCCGTTCAAACTCAACCCCCAGAGATGGAATAAATGCTTTGTATTGCAAAACGCCTGTAGCGTCATCCAGTTGCGAGAGTTTTTTGCTTTCCTTGACCAGTTCAAACTTCTCGATCAGATTTCCAATCAGGTAGCCTATCACCTGGAGGTGCAGCAGGTCTGAATCATTAAACGCTTCGTCTTCTGCGGTTCGATCGCAGAAGATATAGCCAACACCGCGTTGATTCCGAACCACGGGTGCGAGTACTGCTGAGGCAAAGTCGTGCTCCAGCTTAATTTCGTTATATTGTTCGGAGTCCGGCGCCAGTTCCTGCAGTAGCATCGGGCTTTGCTCAAGCACGACTCTTTCTGCCATGGGGCTGGGGCCGTCACGGTGAAACTTCTTCACGAAGGTATAGCTGATTTGACGTGAGGTCTTGATCCTCAATTCACCTGTGGTGTCGTCAATTGTAATGACTGCAACGCTCTGGCACGGGAAGTAGATTTTCATGCTCTCCATAATGGCATGAAGTGATTCTTCCAGCGACAATGCACCATCAGATTCACGCATCACGTGAACCAGCCAACCACCCAGTGTCTGCTTCGTCATTCGGGGCCTCCCTCCTGCAGTGTTAAACTCACACCACGACTCACAGCCGGTATTCATATACCGGCTGCCCCCCGCCATCAATGATTATGAGCAGGGGTCCATTTCCGCCAGCTTCTGCAGAAGATCGAACTTTGCAGCAACAAGCTTGTCTGCTTTCGCCAGTAGCATTTTCGCATTGTCCGGCTTGCTCTTTGTGAGAATACGGAAACGATTCTCCTTAAGGGCATGTTCACTAAATGTCATTGTGGGTGCTTTGCTGTCAAGTTGCAATGGATTCTTGCCTTCTTTCGACAGCTCCGGGTTGTAACGGTACAGCGGGAAGTGGCCGGACAATACGGCCTCTTTCTGATGCACCAGGCCCTGTTCCATGTTGATCCCCTGAGCGATGCAGTGCGAGTAGGCAATGATCAGAGACGGCCCGTCGTATGCCTCGGCTTCAGCAAAGGCTTTGACGACCTGGTTGGGGTTGGATCCCATGGCCACCTGTGCGACATAAATGTCACCGTAGGTCATGGAGATCATGCCCAGATCCTTCTTCATTGCGGGCTTGCCTGCTGCTGCGAACTTGGCGACAGCACCCATCGGCGTGGCTTTCGATGCCTGGCCACCGGTGTTGGAGTACACCTCGGTGTCCACGACAAGGACGTTGATGTTGCGGCCGGAGGCCAGTACATGGTCCAGTCCGCCGTAGCCGATGTCGTAGGCCCAGCCATCGCCGCCCAGTACCCAGACTGATTTCTTAACGAGGTAATCGGCCACGGATGCGAGCTGCTTGCAGATCGACTCATCGCAATCGGCAATAGCCGCAGTAAGCTTACTGACGCGTTCGCGTTGCGCTTCGATGCCTTCCTGTGTGGACTGGTCAGCGTCGCGGATCTCGTCAATCAGCGTTGCCAGGTCCTTGCCGCAATCGCATTCGCCATCTTTGATGCGTTGTATCAGCTCAAGCGCAAAGGTGTTGAACTTATCCACGGTCATACGCATGCCCATGCCGAACTCGGCATTGTCTTCGAACAGGGAATTGGACCATGTGGGTCCGCGTCCATCCGCACGCGTGGTATACGGTGTGGTTGGCAGGTTGCCGCCGTAAATGGACGAACAGCCCGTGGCGTTGGCGATGTAGGCCCGGTCGCCGAAGAGCTGTGAAAGCAGTTTGACGTATGCGGTTTCGCCGCAACCGGAGCAGGCACCTGAGAATTCAAACAGGGCAGGGCAGAGCTGGCTGCCTTTAACCGTTGCACGGTTGAACAGGCTGGGATCTGTTTCCGGAATGTTGAGGAAGAATTCGAAGTTCTTTGCTTCGCTTTCTCGCAGCGGGATCTGGTCGACCATGTTGATCGCATGGCGGCCCGTGGGCTCCTTGGTTTCCGGATCCTTCTCCTTTGCCGGACAGTTCTGTACGCAAAGCGCGCAGCCGGTGCAATCTTCCGGTGCGACCTGTACCGTGTATTTCAGCTCGGCAAATGCTTTGCCTTTTCCGCCGGCTGATTTGAACGTCTCAGGAGCGCCTTCCAGCGCGTCCTCTGTGAAGGCCTTGGTCCGGATGGCTGCATGTGGGCAGACCAGTGAGCACTGACCGCACTGGATGCACATTGTTTCGTCCCATTCCGGAATTTCTACCGCAATGTTGCGCTTCTCATAGCAGGTCGTCCCGGTGGGCCATGTGCCGTCACAAGGCATGGCGCTCACAGGCAGATCGTCGCCCTGGAAGCTCATAATCTTGCTGGTTACATCCTGAACGAATTCGGGTGCATCGGCGGCCACGACCGGGCGCATCTTCAGTTTGCCTGCCGGGCTGTCCGGGACCTGTACTTCGTGCAGCGAATCCACAGCACCATCCACAGCGCGGTAGTTCATCTTTACGATTTCTTCGCCCTTGCGGCTGTATGATTTCTTGATGGCTTTCTTCAGCGACTCAATGGCTTTGTCGGAAGGCAGCACGCCCGAGATCTGGAAGAAGCAGGTCTGCATGATAGTGTTGATGCGTGCGCCGAGACCCAGGTCATGGGCCAGAGCCATGGCATCAATCACAAAGAAGCGAATCTTCTTGTCGATGACCTGCTGCTCCATCTCGTCAGGGAGGTGGTTCCAGACTTCGTCTGCGCTGAACGGACTGGCAAGCAGGAAGACCGCGCCATCTTTGGCCTTGGAGAGCATGTCGTACTTTTCGCAGAAGGAGAAGTTATGGCATGCGATGAAGTTCGGCTGTGTACAGAGGTACGGGCTGCGGATCAGGTCGGGCCCGAAGCGCAGATGTGATACGGTCATCGCACCGGCCTTCTTCGAATCGTATACGAAGTAGCCCTGCGCATAGTTCTCTGTGTCGCTGCCGATAATCTTGATCGAGTTCTTGTTGGCGCCGACGGTACCGTCCGAGCCCAGTCCGTAGAACATGCATTCCACGCGCTGTTCGCTTTCCATGGTCCAGGAGTGGTCCACGTCGAGATGACTGTGGGTCACATCGTCGTTGATGCCCACTACGAAATGATTCTTCGGCTTGTCAGCATCCAGGTTGTCGTATACAGCCTTGACCATGGCAGGCGTAAACTCCTTGGAGCCAAGGCCATAGCGACCGCCGACGATGACCGGGTAGCGGTCTGATTTGTAGAGACCCTCGCCCATCGCTTCGCCAATCGCGGTGCGCACGTCGATGTAGAGCGGTTCACCCGTGGCGCCCGGCTCTTTCGTGCGGTCCAGCACGGCGATAGATTTGACCGTGGCGGGGAGGGCACCCACGAATCCCTTGAGATCGAAAGGACGGTACAGGCGCACGATCAGAAGACCGACCTTTTCGCCCTGGTTTGCGAGATAGGATGCGGTTTCGTGCACGGTTTCAGCGCCGGACCCCATGATGACGATGACTTTTTCTGCATCCGGAGCGCCGATGTAGTCAAAGAGATGATACTGGCGGCCGGTGAGCTCTGCGAACCGGTCCATGTACTCCTGAACGATGGCCGGCGTGGCGTTATAGTACTTGTTGACCGTTTCGCGGCCCTGGAAGTACACGTCCGGATTCTGGGCTGTGCCTCGGATGATGGGGCGGTCGGGTGTCATGCCGCGCTTGCGGTGTTCTATCACCAGCTCGTCATCAATCATGGCGCGGATGGTATCGCGGGTGGACTGGTCAATCTTCTGCACTTCGTGTGAGGTGCGGAAGCCGTCAAAGAAATGCAGGAATGGGATGCGCGATTTCAGTGTAGCCGCGTGCGAAATCAGCGCCATGTCATTGACTTCCTGAACGCTGGATGCACCCAGCATGGCAAATCCGGTCTGGCGCACGGACATGACGTCAGAATGGTCGCCGAAAATGGATAGACCCTGGCAAGCCAGTGAGCGGGCGGAGACATGAAAGACCGTGCTGGTGAGCTCGCCGGCGATCTTATACATGTTGGGAATCATCAGCAGCAGGCCCTGCGAGGCCGTAAATGTTGTGACCAGGGCTCCGGAGGTCAACGAACCGTGAACAGCACCGCTGGCGCCGCCTTCGGATTGCATTTCGACCACGTCCGGGATTGTGCCCCAGAGATTGGCTACGCCTGCCGCACTGAGTTCGTCGGCGGTCTCACCCATGGGTGAGGACGGGGTGATCGGGTAAATTGCGCAGACTTCGCTGACCGCGTGAGCGACTGATCCAGCCGCTGTGTTGCCGTCGACCATAACCATGTTCTTCTCGGGCATTTGTGCTCTCCTCAACGGGATGATGTTATTTGGCGTTTTGTTGTTTAGTTCTTAATCACATTTAAACCGCGGCCGGTCCCGTGTGGGGCCGGTCGCGGTATGTCTCTTTATACGATAACGTCCGTTATTGCTTGCGTGGGTTTAGCCTTGAAGCGAAGCACGTACGGAATCCAACTGGCCTGCACTGCCGAGTACTTCGTTCTTGTGCGCGATGTACTTGGCATATTCCGCCATAAAGACTTTGCCGGCGGGACGCAGGTCGAAAACTTCGGGCTCGTCACGGAAGCACTCGCGGTGTACGCGGCACCAGACCAACCGACCGTCTGTGTCAATGTTGACTTTCGTGACGCCCATTGTGGACGCTTTTGTGATCTGGGCTTCGTCGACACCCTTGGCGCCTTTGAGTGCTCCGCCGGCTGCGTTAATGCGCTCGACTTCGTCCTGCGGCACGGAGCTGGAGCCGTGCATGACCATTGGGAAGCCAGGCAGCAGTTTGGCGATATCTTCAATGACTTCAAAATGCAGACCCTGTCCACCGGTGAATTTATAGGCGCCGTGGCTGGTTCCGATGGCGCAGGCGAGGCTGTCGCAACCGCTGCGTTCGACAAATTCCTGGACCTCTTTCGGGTCGGTAAGCTTGGCGTCGGCTTCGTCTACGGAAACGTGTTCTTCCACGCCGCCAAGTTTGCCGAGTTCGGCTTCAACTGAGATGCCTTTGGCGTGCGCAGCGTCAACAACGCGCTTTGTGATGGCAATGTTCTCATCAAATTCAGCGTGACTGGCGTCAATCATGACAGAGCTGTAGAAGCCGCTGTTGATGCAGTCCATGCAGGTATCCTCATCGCCGTGATCCAGATGGACCGCGAAGATGGCGTCCGGGAAAATCTCGTCTGCGGCGCGGATCATGGCTTCGAGGAGGACTTTGTCCGTATAGCCCCGTGCACCCTTGGATAGCTGCACAATGAAAGGAGCTTTGCTATCCATGTTGCCGCGGAACAGCCCCATGATTTGTTCGGCGTTGTTGATGTTGTAGGCGCCCACTGCGTACTTACCATAGGCGTGTTCGAACAGCTCTTTTGTGGATACGATCATTGTTTTTTCCTTTTATAATCCCGCATTGGCGGGATGATTTGTTTCAGGATGAAGGCACAGTTCACCCGCAAATTGAGCAGCAAAGATTACCCCGACGGGCAGGTCAGGTCAATATAGCATTTACGGGAAAATGTGGTTTTTGCTGTGGATGTCGTCTATTCGGCTATTTTTCCCGCAATCAGGTCTCCGATTTCGCTTGTGGAAGCCGATAAGCGGTCCATGCGTTGACCAGCAAAGCGGGGGCATGTTTGAATGACTGCTGATTCGATTTTTTTCCCGGCATCAATGGATGTTTTGTCACCGAGAATGCGTCCGGTTTCTGTCAGCATCATGGCGGCCGAGAGAATTGCTGCCATGGGATTGGCTTTATTCTGGCCTGCAATATCCGGTGCGCTACCGTGCACAGGCTCATACATGCTGACGCTGTTGGCGGTCGAATCCGGGTTGAGGTTGCCGCTGGCCGCCATGCCCATGCCGCCGGCAATGGCGGCGCCAAGGTCGGTAATGATATCACCGAACATGTTTGGCACGACGATGGTGTCATACATTTCGGGGCGTGTGGCCATATACATGCAGCAGGCGTCAACGTGATTGTAGTCGCGCTCAATGTCGGGGTAGTCCGCCTCGCCGATCTCGTTGAAGGCGCGATACCAGGTGCCGCCGCAATGCGTCAGGACGTTGGTCTTGTGGACCAGGGTCAAGCGTCCAGGGTAGCCTTCGGTTTTGCGTCGACGGGTTACATCGAATGCGTAACGCAGGCAGCGCTCAACACCGAATCGTGTGGCAACCATGCTTTGCGTGGAGATCTCGTGATCGGTTCCCTGCCGCATGACACCGCCTTTTCCACAGTAAAGGTCCTCTGTGTTCTCGCGTATGACAATAAAGTCGATATTGTGCGGCTTTTTGTCTGCCAGCGGTGTGTGGACACCTTCAAGGAGCTTGACGGGGCGCAGGTTGATGTATTGATCGAGCCGAAAACGAAGCTTTAACAGGAGTCCCTGCTCGAGGATTCCGGGCGCGATGTCAGGATGCCCCACTGCACCCAGATAAATGGCGTCGAATGCACGCAGGGCGTCGATTTCTTCATCTGTGATGACTGGAATGCTGGCTGCGGTTGGATCGCCACCATTGGCCAGGTACCGGGATCCGCTGACGTCGAATGTTTCGGTGCAAAATTGGAGTCCGGTCGCCTCCGAAGCGGCCGTGATGGTCTTGAGACCTTCTTTGACGACCTCCGGGCCGGTTCCATCTCCACCAATAATGGCTATTTTGAACATGCTGTTCCTCTTCTCTTTCTGTTCTCAAAAGGCGGCACTGTATCCGTCCTGACCTACCTCATGCAAGACGCCAGTGATTGTTTCTTTTGTTTATTTCACTATTTCATGGCGCTTATATGTCATCTTTTCCGAAATTCATCAGGCGTCGAAATTGACCAGGCGTGAGGTTGACGCAGGTTTTAAACGTTCGGGTGAGGTGACTTTGGTCGCAGAAACCGCACATGTCAGCGATGCTGCTGAGCGGTGTTTGGGTCGATGCAAGCAGGCGCTTGGCTTCCGTAATGCGGATATCGCGCAGCAGTTCACCTGTGGTTTTGCCGGTTTCTGCTTTGACGCGATGCACGACGGTGGAGGGGCTGGCGCCGATTCCGCGAGCAATGTCCTCTAGCGTGACGGGTTCTGAATAGTGAAGCGTAATCCAGTTGCGTATGCGTTGAACGGTGCTTAGAGAGGACTCCGGGGATTCGTCTTCACCATCGAGGTGGGCGAGGATGACGCGCGATAATTGGTAGCAGCAGTCTTCTGTGGAGGTGGCGCGTTCCACGTGGGCGAATCGTCGTGATTCGCGCCCCAGAACCTTGGGCCAGTCGGCACCCTGTAGTATTTCGCGACTGCTCAAAGCCGCCAGTAGTAGCCGCGCATGCGCTTTGAGCTTCGTCAGATCCCAGTTGCTGGCCATGAGTAGGCGAGCCAGGTAGGTGGACACGAACCGCATGACGCTGTCTCTGTCCCGGGTGTAAAGAAAGGTGATAAGGTCGTGTGTGTCTTGAAGGATGTCTGCCGGAAGGACATCCGTTTTGCGCATGTCTTCGAAAGCTTCTGCAATGCTTCGCTGCTGGCGGTATTTCTCGTTTTGCCGTCGAAAAAAACGTTCAGAGTTCATTCCGGAGCTGATGCTCGCTTCCAGAAGAAAATGTCCCAGACCGCGTAGTGCACTGGGCGAGACCTCCTTAATCGAGGAAAGCCGCGACATGAATTGTGTGCGTTCGCGTTCTGAAATGTTCGCGATGGCCTGTTGTACGGTATCTTGAATGTCTTGTTGTTCGTCCATGCCTCTGAAGCCACCGAGAGATATTCCTCCGCAACAGGCATTATCGGGAGCAATCGCTATCGTGGTAAAAAGCAGCCCAGCCCAGCACCTCTGATAATGTGCGTCGCCAGAGGACAGCGATTCCATGGTAGCGCGTTTGCAGGCGTATCGACAAAGTGAAGCTGTTTTGGGGTGATCCAGACAGAAACGACAGAAGTCGCATAGAGGCGCTTCGATGAGAAGCGCATTGTCATGCAATCCCTGGTATAGGACGCCAGTCCCTGTGACAGCTACGGAATCACGTAGCAGTGTTTTTATCCGCTTTTTTTGATTCGCGCTTTGGATGTCTTGGTTTTTTTTCATTTTGTGCTGAATCGTACAACGAGCTTGCTGGATTATACAAGTCGATGTTTGTTTTATCTGGCAGGATGCGTATCAGATTAATGAATTGAAGAAGGAGCTTAGTGTGCAGCACCACATTGATAATAAGACGTTTCATGTTGAGATTCTGACCCCGAAGCAGAACAGCAAGAATCTGGATGTGGATCTTGAGCGGTTTGCTGATAAATACATGAAAGTGATGGATGCAGGATATGTAGCGTGTATCACGGATAATCCGATGGGCTTGTTGAGCTTTCAGGCCACGGAGATGATCGCTGAGCTGGAGCTACCCGTTAAGCCTGAGCAGGTGTGTATCCATTTAAACACATTTCATACGCTTGAACATTTGCATGAGATTCTTGATACGGCACAGGAGTTGGGGATTAAGTACATTCTGGCCATTTCAGGCGACGGCAATGAGCGGATGCCTAAATTGCAACCCGAACATATTGGTGAAGGTAAGAATGCGGTCACGTCGGTAGAGCTGATGCGTTATATTAACCGTAAGTACCCGGATGTTTTTGATTTGGGTGTAGCGTTCAATCCTTACGAACCACAGGATCATGAGCTGGAGAAGATGGAACGTAAACTTGAGGCAGGTGCTTCCTATATTATTACCCAGCCGGTGCTGGGGCTGGACGAGCGTGTCGTGAAACTCGAGGAGTTCAAGGTGCCGGTCGTCATAGATGCCTGGATGTCTAAGAAGCTTCATCTGCTTTCCGAGTGTGTAGGCTATGAGATTCCTGAAGACACGCCTTATGATCCCGTAGAGAATTTACAGGATCTTCAGAAGCATTACCCGAATCATGGGTTGTACCTTGCCCTCCTGGGCTTTAAGACGCAGTACCCTCATTTGCAGGAGTGGTGGAAGTAGCGTTGGGTCGCTTGCTACTCGGGTTCTGCACTGCCTTCAAGGATCAAGGCTTTTGTGTCTGGAAATTTTTCGTACCAGAGTTCAAGGCTGTCATGCAGGTGTTTCGCGTAACGATAATGTGATCCCACGCCAGTACGCAGCTCGGCCTCATAAATGAATTTGTCTGCTGTGGTGGTGTGCTCGAATGCATACTGCGTGCCGAGCACGGTCCAATAAACATACGACGGGTCACCGCTTGCGAGAAGTTCGTGGGCGCGACGGGTGATTCCCTGCCCGACGCTGATCAGGTCGGGGAGTGTGGCATTCAATGTTGCGGAAGCGGGGCTGTCCAGCGGCACTTGATCAGCGGCTGCGTAAAATCCAAGCGGAACCAGCGGGCAGTACTTTGTGCCGGTTCGGTGGCGGTTCAGGTCACGCAGTTCGGCTAGTGATACTGCATCCCATCCAAAACGAACGGCTGTACGTCGTAGCCCATGTCCCATCCATGCATAGCGGGTTTCATGATGAGCCAGATCGACTGTGAAGCTATTGGGGTCGACATTGTCGGGTGCAAAGACGGAAAGGTGAGCCGTGTCCGGATGGCTGGCATCAGCTGTCCCGGCACTCAGCGGTTCCGGCAGTCCGCGGTTAGCTTGTTGTATCCAGCCTTCGAATTGTTGCTGCAACCCGCGTTCCGTCGAGGGCTGACAACAGGCGTGTTTCACCAGTCTGGGTGTGCAAAGTGTCAGTTCGTTCTGAATGGCTGCGGCCAGTGCGCGCGCTTCAGGGAGTATGTGAGAGGCGAGATCCTGACACAGTTGTGTCCAGCCGCGGGCGGACATAACCAGCATCATGTTTGTAGGAACGGCAGCCGGCAGAAAATAGCGAGCGCGGTCAAACGCGTAGTTGCGGCGCATGCGGGCTACTGCTTTGTGTGCTTTGGGACTGTCGTCTTCAAGCAGTTCGCGAGGAATTCGTGTACGCTCGGGCTGTGCTTCGGCGAGTTGTCGCCACGCATTCAAGGCGGTGTCGTATGCCTCGAAGCAACCCGTGAGCGCGTCGCGCCATTCTGAATGCAGTGCAGGGGGAATGCCCAGTGATTCTGGGTCGGGTAGGGCGGCACCGGACAGATCAAGATAGCGAGTGGAGGATTCCTGGCCACCGGCAGTGCTGCACACACTCCAGACATAATAGGCCAACTGGATGCTGATAGTGTCGAGAAACATTGCAACGGGTGCCATATCCGCGATTGATTGGTGGCCATAGTCAATCATTCGGAAGATCGTGTCCACGGACTTGTCGGGTTGTTCGGGATCGATGCGGTCCAGAATGGCCTGCAAGCCGTCATTGCTGCGCGAATATCGCGCCCCTGTGGCTGCAAGCAATTCAGGCGTCAGTGCAGGTGTTCCGGCATCAATGGCGGTCTGGGTGGGGCGAACTGCAACATGCGTGACGTTCATCAAGGTGTCTCTCTTTCATGGTTTGCGTTGCAGGGCATTATAGGTGAGGGAAGCGTTCATGCAAGAAGAGCTTGGCGTTGACCGTGGCAGTTGGGTATTATGTACGTTTTGAGGAGAGGTGATTATGCCAATTTATGAATATACGTGTGACAAGTGTCGGCATCAATTTGATGTATTGATCCGTAATGAGAAGGATTATCCGAAGAAATGCCCTGCCTGCGGCAAGGGTAAGCCTGTGAAGGCGTTTTCCTCTTTTGCTGTATCCATGGCTGCCGGATCAACCGTCTCGCGGGAAGCGTGCGAAGTCTGCCCCACGGCGGGCACCGGCTGTGGCGGTGGCGGTTGTTGCGGCGATATGTAAGCATCCGGCACGGCGGTATTCCCGGTGTAGCTACGAGCGTGAGCGAGTGGCCGTCTTTTTCAGCTTGATGAAGAACGTGACTATCGCTTTGCTTTTCCGTCGTATACCACATCTTTGACCGGCATTTGTCCTGCCTTGATGCGCCATAAGTTGGCTTCATCGATCTTGCCCTGAGCAAGTAATCCGATGGCCAGGTTGTTTATGGTTTGCCGGTTGATCGGGTCCAGCTCAATTGAGCGGCGCAGCAGCGTAACGGCTTCTTCTGTCTTCTTGCTGTTGAAAAGCAGCACGGCCAGATCGTTCATTGCGCGGGTGTGTTCCGGGTTGAGCTGCAGTGCCTTGAGGTGTGAGGCCATGGCTTCGGTGGGTTTGCCAATTTCGCGCAGCAATGTCCCGCGGTGAAACCATGTATCGGCGATCAGTGGTCCGTTCTCAATTGCAGCCTCGTACTGAGCCAGGGCGGCTTCTTTTTCGCCTCGTACCTGTAGTGCGATGCCGGTGTAGAGCAGGCGTTCGGATTCAAAATCAATTTCTGCAGTGGGCACGGTGACCGGGATTGCAAAAATCACCATAAGGCACAGAGCCAGTGCGGCTGGCTTCACGTCTCGACAGGTGGTGTGGGTCAGTCCGCTTATGGCATCTCTGCCGGCGACGACAGCGGCGATTAACATACAGGGTACGATCGGGATGAGGTATCTGCCGGCAGGAAAGAACAGCACAACGGAAGCCAGGTAGAGGAGTATCCATACCGCCGGCAATAAAGAGCGGGTGCCATGTCGCATCATGAGAAATGCTCCAATGATAGCCAGGGGGCCCATGATGCCAAACGGAAACCCAAAAGGTCCAAGTCGCCAGGTCAGCAGTTTGAGAATAATGGATTCCTGTCGAAACGCATAGAGGTCCGTGTTGCGTGGAATTTCAGGTCCGCTTAGCATGTGCCGGACTTTGATGCCGATCCCGGCAAGAAAGGCACTCGGTTGCGTGCGTATATAACGCAATGTTTTGCGAACAAAATACTGTTGTGATTCTGCAGGTGTCCTGGCGACGCCTTCTCTCAGAGGGGTGGATGCAAAACGATCCCATTCGATCCCGGGTCGAATGGCGATGGTCTTGGCGCGGTCCGGGTTGTTGCCGATGTAAAGGTTGATACCGCCGTTTGTGGAGATTGGAACGCATTGGCCTGAGACCAGCCAGTTGCGAACGGTGACGGGTAAGATTGTGATCGCCGTTCCCATCAGCAGGCAGGCAATGGTTCTACCCGTTCCGGATGTTTGTGTTTGACGGTGCATGACAAAGACGAGAATCAGTACAGCCGGAAGAACGAACAGGATGTTGGGAACGGTCAGCGCGCCCAGCCCGATGAGTATGCCTGCGCCCAGGGCTTTGCCCCAGTGGGGCTTTTTAAGCCAGGATAGGCATGTAGCCATAGCCCCAATATTGAAGGTCGCCGCCGCACCGGTGGGTAGGAGTTGGGACGAAAAAAAGAGGAAAGGCCCGTATATTCCTACAAGGCTGCTGGCCAGTATTGCCAGTGGTCGGCTGAGTATGTGTCGTGCTGCGAGATATGTGAGAATGCTGGTTAGTGCGCTCAACAGGGCCTGCAGTATGCGGACCGTCAGCATCCCTTGACCGGCTGCTCGGTATACGAGTGACAGCGCAAAGGGGTACAGAGGTGGTTGCCAGAATGGGCCTGGTGCCAGCGGGTGTCCCGCCGCTGCACCTGCCGCCTGGCGGTGGTACGTGGCCGCATCAATCAGGGGAAAGCGGAACGAGTCGTTGTTTTTTGTTTCGAAAACGAATGCAAGATGAACCGCAAGCGTGATCACTGCCGGTATTACCCACAGTAGTCGTTGCCAGTGTTTTGACTTGTGCGATTCCTTTTTCATTCGCGTCATCATATAGCGTCGTTGCCATGGCTGCAATGCCAAGCCGTTGCGAGAAATGGTTTGGTGTGCGCGAGGTGCTGGCTTGTGTCGTCTGCAGAGAATGGCCGTCTCATTGTTTACAAAACTCTTACAATCATCTGACAGGGGGCTGACCACCTGTTTCGGTAGAGGGTGTTCAATCAGAGTGATGATCGGGTTGAGGTGATCCGATAAACAGGTTACCCTTGTGAGAGGGTGAAGCGTCGCCGGGAAGCAATTCGGCGAAAGCAGGAGGAGGTGAGGTATGAAGGCTCAGGGAATGAAGAGGTGGTCGGCAATTGCAGTGGGAGCGTTGGTCACGGTGTTGACCGTAGAGGCAAGCCAGGTCAACCTTGACCTGTCGCTGACAAACCCGGTTCTTTTGGCCGACAAGAAGCAGACGACCTATATCAAGGTTGGGCTGACCGGGTTTGAGATGTCGGATGAACATTCACGCGCACCGGCTAATGTGGCCATTGTGCTGGACCGCTCGGGGTCTATGCAGGGTGACAAGATTGCAAAGGCCCGGGAAGCGGCGCTCATGGTGGTGGATCGACTCAAGAGTTCGGATATCGTTTCGATCATAGCGTACGATGATAAGGTGAATGTGCTGGTGCCGGCAACAAAGGTGTCGGATAAGGAGCAGATTCGCGCGGGTATCCGGCGTATAGAAGCCGGTGGCTCAACGGCGCTATTTGCGGGAGTCAGCAAGGGTGCCGCTGAGGTGAGGAAATTCCTGGAACGCAGGCGCTTTAATCGCGTGATTCTCTTGTCTGACGGTTTGGCCAATGTGGGGCCGGACAGTCCTGGAGAACTGGGGGCTCTGGGGGCATCGCTGGTCAAGGAGTCGATCAGTGTGACCACGATTGGATTGGGTTTGGGTTACAATGAGGATTTGATGGCGTTGCTGGCAGAGCGCAGTGATGGCAATAGCTACTTTGCGGAGAGTTCGCGTGATCTGGCGCGGTTGTTCGACGCGGAGTTCGGTGACGTGCTTTCGGTGGTTGCGCAGGAGGTGCTCGTAACGATCAAGTGTGGCAAGGGGGTACGTCCAGTGCGTGTGCTGGGGCGGGACGCCGATATTTCAGGACAAAAGGTTGTGGCGAGCATCAATCAGCTTTACAGCAAGCAGGAGAAATACCTGATTCTGGAAGTGGAGGTGTCGGCCACGGCAGAGGGTCGTACCCGTAGCATAGCTGAGGTGAGCGTGAGCTATGCCAACATGGAAACCAGAACAACAGATCGCTTGGCCAGTTCCGTTTCTGCGCGATTCTCAGAGTCGGAAGAAATGGTTGCAGAGAATGTGTCAAAGGATGCTATGGTGGCGGCGGTCACGCAGATTGCGACAGTCAAGAATGAGCTGGCGGTGCAATTGCGCGACAAGGGTGATGTTCAGGAAGCGCGGCAGGTGTTGCTGTCGAATGCAGCTTTTCTGGAGGAGAATGCGAAGCAATTGGATGCACCTCAGTTGCAGGAGTATAGCGGTGCCAATACGGAAGATGCGGAAAATCTGGATGAGCAGAGTTGGGCTCGCCAGCGCAAGAGTATGCGAGGTTTCCAATTTTTCAATAAGCAGCAGCAGAAGGTGCGCTAACAGTCGAGTGGAGATGATTTGAAGCCGAAACTGCTCATTGTGTTAATCTTGCTTGTGGCGATCCCCCTGGGTGTGCTCACCCTTGGGGGGTTGCGTATGGCGCGCCATGAGCGAGCCGGGGTGGAGCAACGGTTTCATGCTTCGTTGCAGGCACGCCTGGGTGAGATTAATGCGTCCATTGCGCGCCTGGTTGCGCAGAACGCACAGGAGTTGTTGCGCGCAACGGATGTTGCGTCTTTCGACGATGAATCGTTGCGCGCCTTGCGTCGGCGCAGTCGGCTTGTTCGGCAGTTTTTCGTGCTTCAGCCGGATGGGTCTGTACTTTATCCTGATCGCAATAATCCTGAGCTTACCGATCGGGAGCGGGACTTTCTTGATAGGACGCGGGCGCTGTGGACCAACGGCGAGAAGTTTTATCATCCGGCGGATGTTCAAGTGGACCTCCAGATAAACGCTCCGGTCCGCGGGAAAGGGAAGGGGCGTCGCATTGCGCCCAGCTACGGTTGGCATACCTGGTATCGGGATGAAGGCGTGCAGCTCATCTTCTGGCAGCGTCTTTCCTCTGGGCATGTGGTGGGTGCCGACGTAGTCCGTGCGGCAATGGTGGCGGATGTTATTGCGTCTTTGCCTGCGTCGGAGGTACCGCTGTGGGCGGGTGGAGGTAGCCTTCGCAGCGAACTCACGGTATCGTATGCGGTGCCCGACCGACTGGTTCTCAGCGATTTGGATGGAGCGCCAATCTATGAGTGGGGGGTGTATGATCCGGGGGATGGTGAGAAGCCGGTTGTCTGGATTCCTGTCGTGGCTCCGTTTTCCAGTTGGCGCCTTAGTGTTTATATGTCCCCCTCTATGATGATGGCAGGTTTGGGGCGGAGTGCGGTATTTAATGTCCTGGCTGCACTGGTTGCCGTCTTTGTTGCGTTGTTGTTGTTGGGTATTTACTTCTACCGGGAAAGTGCACGGGATATTCGAGAGGCCACGCAACGCGTGAGTTTTGTAAATCAGGTGTCGCACGAGTTGAGGACGCCGTTAACGAATATTCGTTTGTACGCCGAGATGTTGGATGAAGGGCTTTCTGATGCAAATGATCGTGTGAGGCGACAGGTCAAGGTGGTGGTGGGTGAGAGTCGGCGCCTGTCCCGCCTGATTGGTAATGTGCTTACCTATGCACGGGGTCAACGCAATGGACTCAAACTGCATCAGGCAGAAGGGGTTCTGGATGCCTGCGTGACATCCACTCTGGATACGTTTCGTCCGCTGCTTGGTGCCAGGAATATCGTGATAGAGTTCGAACCGAATGCACCGAAACCATGTATTTTTGATGCGGATGTTGTTGAGCAGATCGTCGGAAACCTGTTGAGCAATGTGGAGAAATATGCTGCAGACGGAAAATGGGTGCGACTGGAAACGGGTCAGAAAGGTGATCGCGTGTGGGTTGCCGTGTTTGATCGTGGGCCTGGGATTGCGCGAGGTATGCGCAAAAAGGTTTTTGAACCTTTTTTCCGGTGTAGCAGCAAGGTGAACGAAGGCGCCAGTGGAACGGGGATTGGGTTGGGGATTGCACGTGAACTGGCGCAACTGCACGGGGGAGATGTAGAGCTGATTCCTTCGGAGCGCGGAGTTTGTTTCAGGGTGACGTTGCGCGCATCATCCGTCCCGACAGCATCTTGATTTTCTGCATGTTCTTTTGGCGGTGACGCAGGAGTTGGCGGGGCTTTGTTTTCGGCACAAGTCGCAACGGCTGTCGCTGCACCATTGGCAAACTTCGCAGTCCACGCATGGATGCTTCTTCTGATCTGCGGGTGTTTCTTCGGGCACGTAGACCAGCCCAACAACTCCAGGCATTTCGACAAAAGGCATAGGTTTCTCCTGCCTCAATTTTTCTATAGGTTACCAGAAAGGTGGCCTTTTGTCTTCTTGTTTTTTTCTTTGTACATTTATTTTGATTGCAGAGCTGCGGCCGTATTACCAGAGAGGAGCACCGATGATCTGGCGTGTCTCAACTGCGCCAAAGGCAGCCTGTTCGGGCGGTATGTCGCGGTTGTCGCCGACAACATAGATGTTTTTTTTCTGCACCGGTACCGGGCGGAAGTGCCACTTGCATGGATTCTGGACGTAGGGTTCTGAGAGTGGTTGGCCATTGATCACGGCTGTACCGTGATAGAATCCTACATTATCGTCGGATATGGCGATAACGCGTCGCAGGAGCATGGCTTTCGTTTTGGGTACGCGAACAAAGACAATATCTCCTGGTTTTGGTTTTGAGATCCAGAATCGTGGTCGCCAGCAAAAGGTGATGTTGCCGGGATTATATGTTGGAGCCATGTCTGTACCCCGGATATGGATAGGGATGCACAGCCATCCGAATACAAGGTAGGCAACCAGGGCAAACAGACCGGTACGCAGCCAGAATGATCGTGTCATAAAAAATCGGGGCACAGTCTGTTCTGTTTCAATATCGCTAGCCAAATCCTCACCTCCTGATCGTCTGCCACTGTGAGAAACTATACTCTCTCAGGCTCTGGCATGCAAGAGTCGCATGGAGTTGAGCATTGCCCATTGCAGAGGGTGGCATCGCAGAAAGCTTGCCAGGGTGCCTATCTTGACAGGGCTGCACTGCTGCGACTATTGTTCTCCCTGTGAAATCGTTCTTCAGATTAGTTGCAGCGGGCGCGTGCCTGCACCGGCTGACAGGCGGTTTCTTATTGCTTTGTTCCAACAGGAAAGATCGTTAAATGAAAATACTTGTCACTGGCGGGTCTGGATATATTGGAAGTCATACATGCCTGGAGCTTCTTGAAGCAGGCTATGAGGTGGTGGTGGTTGATAACCTATGCAATAGTAAGGAAGAATCCCTTAAGAGAGTGCAGGCGTTGACTGGAAAGGTACTGGATTTCTATCATGTGGATTTGCTCGACAAAGAGGCTTTAGACAAAGTTTTTGTTGAGCACAAGGTTGATGCAGTTATTCATTTTGCCGGCCTTAAAGCCGTGGGTGAGTCCGTAAGCATTCCTTTGCATTACTATCATAATAATATTACCGGTACGTTGCTGTTATGCGACGTGATGGCAAAACATGGAGTTAAGAATCTGGTGTTCAGTTCGTCGGCAACGGTGTACGGCGATCCGCATAAAGTTCCGATCATGGAAGATTTTCCGTTGTCAGCGACGAATCCTTATGGCCGCACAAAATTGATGATAGAAGAAATCCTGCGGGATCTTTACGTTGCCGACAATAATTGGAATATTGCATTGTTGCGGTATTTCAATCCGGTGGGTGCGCACAGGAGCGGAAGGATAGGAGAAGATCCCAATGACATTCCCAACAATTTGATGCCTTATGTGTCGCAGGTTGCGGTAGGGAAGCTTGAGGAACTTTCTGTTTATGGAGGCGATTATCCTACTCCGGACGGTACGGGTGTAAGGGATTATATTCATGTTGTTGATTTGTCGATAGGCCATCTCAAGGCTGTCGAAAAACTGTCAACGAATCCTGGCGTTGTGACGTATAATCTTGGAACAGGGCGTGGTTACAGCGTGCTGGAGATGGTGGCCGCCTTTGAGAAGGCTTCAGGAAAGAAGGTGCCATATAAACTTGTTGATCGGCGGCCGGGAGATATTGCGGCCTGTTATGCCGATCCGGCATTGGCGGCAAAAGAACTTGGATGGTCCGCAGACAGAGATATCGACCAGATGTGTGCCGATACCTGGCGTTGGCAGTCGGGCAATCCGCAAGGATTTTAGCGCGTGGTTCAATGCGCCTCGTCACGCATGTGGTGCTTCTGAACTGTTGGCAAGTTGCTCTTGGGGGAATAGCCCGCAATGTCGAAGGAGAGCGGTGGGGTCTGGATCGTGCCCACGGAAACGTCTGAATATATCCATGGGGTGCTCTTCGCCTCCAAGGGCCAGTATGGTGTCCCGATATTTGCGTCCAGTTTTTGATATGGCTTTTGCATGGTTGAGGCCAGCTTCTTCAAAGGCTGCAAAGGCGTCTGCGGAGAGTACTTCGGCCCATTTGTAGCTGTAGTATCCTGCGGCATACCCGCCGCCAAAGATGTGTGCAAATCCACAGAGAGAACGGTCCTCCGGAATCAAGGGAAGCACCAGTGTTTTTTCGGCTATGCGGTTCTTTATCTTTGTGACGGAATCACCAGCAGTGGCGTTGTCGCGATGGTGCAATGCCATATCCGTCATGCCGTAGAAGAGTTGTCGCAGCATGTCTGAGCCTGCCCGGTAAATGCGTGCTCCGGCAATACGCTCAAAGAGCTCATCCGGGATGGACGCCTGCGTTTCGATGTGGCGACTCAGTTTTTGCAGAGTGGGTTTGTGATAGAGCCAGTTCTCCATGAATTGACTGGCTAGTTCCACGGCATCCCACTCAATGTTGTGCAGGCCGGATGCATCGGGTTCATCAACCGTGGTCAGCATGTGTTGCAGGCCATGCCCGAATTCATGAAACAAAGTGGAGACCTCTGTAAAGGTCATGAGGCTCGGTTTGTCTGCCGATGGCGGGGTTTGGTTGCAGGCAAGATAGACTACGGGAAGTTCGACCGCTTCGCCGGTACCGTCTCGAGGTGCGGCGGGATTCATCCATGCCCCCCCTCGTTTGGTTTCTGGTCGACTGTACGGATCCAGGTAGAAGCTGGCAATATGACTGTTGTTTTCGTTAAACACGTTGAAGAATCGAACGTCCGGATGCCATACCGGCACTTCGCCATCTGCGGCTTCAACGCGAATGCCAAACAGGTCGTTGCATAACGAGAAAAGCCCTTTCAATACGTGCGGGAAAGGGAAGTATGGACGCAGGTCTTCGTCGTTGAAGTGGAAGCGCTTTTCCCTGAGCCGTTCGGCCCAGTAGGCGATATCCCAATTGAGGAGCTGCTGTGGCGTGTCGGGCTGCTCTGACGCGAGGGCCGTTAAATCGGAAAAATCTTGAATCGCCGCTGCGTGCGCTGCGGTGCGTAGTCTTTCGTGTAAGGCATCTACCGCCGTGACGCTGGGGGCCATCTTGGACTCAAGACTGAGCTCGGCATAGGATCTGAAACCAAGGAGGCGTGCTTGTTGTTCACGCAAGGTCAGGATCTTATCGATTAACGGCTGGTTGTTCTGCTCGTCCCGGGATGCGCGTGTGACGTAGGCGCGGTAAAGTTGCTCCCGCAAATCACGTCGAGTGCTATACTTCATGAATGGGCTGAACAGTGCGATTTCCAACGTAATGCGCCAGGGGCCGTTTTCTGGCGTGGCGGTTTCGTTGCCTGCTGCTTTGGCTGCTTGCGCGGCCATCTGCAGAAGAGAAGGGGGAAGACCGTCTGCTTCTTTGTGGGTGTTTAGATCAAGTGCGAAGGACTTGGTGGCGTCAAGCAGGTGGTTTTGGAATTGGGTCGACGCTTTCGCCATCTCGCGCCGGTTGGCGTTAAAGGTGTCTCGTTGCTCCGGTGGTAGCCCTACGCCCGCCAGGCGTGCTGCGCGAATGCTTGATTCAAGAATTCGTTTTTGGGGAGGGGAAAGGTCTTTCCCGTGTGTTTGTTGCAGGGAAAGCATGCCATCATAGAGTGCTTTGCTTTGTCCGAGGCGCAGCCCGAAGGCCACGACGTCCGGCTGGAGCTTCTGGTGTGCTTCTCTCCATGCCTCGTTGTTCATGACTCCGAGAAGATGTGATACCAGACTCCACGCAAAGTTGAGTGGACGGCCCAACTCGTAAAGTGGTCGCATCAGGCCTCGCCAGGAGGGCGTCAGGGAGTCCTCAAGAGCCGCAAGTTTTGTTTCAGCCTCGGCTAGAATGTGCCGAATGGCCGGTTCCACATGTTCGGGAGTGATCCGGTCAAACTGCGGGTGGCTGCTAATGGCCAATAGGGGGTTATTGTCGGTGATCATGGTGCGAACAGCTATGGATCAGGGGTCAAGGTTTTCAAGTTCCAGTGCGTCCAGGTTAACTCTGCGGTAATAGCAATTGCGCGGCTCACCATTGCTGTTCTTTGTGTGGCAGATGTTTCCTCTTTTTGGGCGAACTTTATAGAGCAGTGAGTTCTGTTCGCAGTTTACGCGGGCTTCCACCAGTTCAAACGTCTCGCCCGATGTCTTCCCTTTTTCCCACAATTCGTTCCGGGAGGTACTCCAGAGCACCAGGGTGCGTTGCTTGATGGATTCTTCGAATGCCAGCTTGTTGGTGTAAGCCACAAGGATGACTTCATCGGTGTCTGCATGCTGGACTGCGACGGGAATGACGTCCGGGCAATTTGCGGCAATTTTTCCAACTTTGTTGAAATCGATTTGAAGGGCGCAGCCTTCTTCCAGTTCTTTGCTCACGTGTTTTCTCCACTTATAATATTGGCTCAGGCGCGCACCATAGACGTAATTGCCGTGTGGATCAACAACGGAAAGTGCAAGGAGGGAGCGTTTTTTTGGAAAGGATGAGGGAGGGGATGATTCGGCGTGACATTAGGGTATAGGCGTAGGTAACGTTCTGGACGAGGAAAAACTCAGAAAGAGAAATGTGATGGCATTCATGCGTGCGTTTACAAAAGAAAACCTGCTGCAGCTTAAACCAACGCACGATACGATGGTGTGCGTGGATTCGGATGGCTGTGTGTTCGACACGATGGAACTCAAGCAGAAGCAGTGTTTTCATTCAGAAATTATCCGTTTCTGGAATCTTGAGTCGATTGAGTCCACCGTTCGCGAGACGGCAGAATTTGTAAATTTATACTCCAAGGGACGTGGTCGTAATCGCTTTCTCTGTCTCTATGATACGATGGAGTTGCTTCGAAAACGTCCTGAGGTGATTCAGTCCGGGGTTGTGATTCCGTCTATGGTGGATTTAAAAGAGTGGATGGATGATGAATCGGCTCTTGGCAACCCCAGCCTGGAAAAGGCGGTTTTTGAAACTCAGAATTCAGCGTTGAAAAAGGTGTTGGATTGGAGTCTGGCGGTTAGCGAACGGGTGGCTGAGACCGTTGTGAATGCGCCGGTGTTTAAGTGGGTGCAGGAGGGACTTGAGTTGATTCGTACGCATTCGGATTGCATCGTGGTTTCTCAGACGCCTGAAGAGGCTCTGGTGCGCGAGTGGGCCGAGCACGGTATGGAGCATTACGTGCGGTTTATTGCAGGTCAGGAGTTGGGGACAAAGGCCGAGCATATTCAGATGGCCTCATCCGGACGTTATGGACTGGACGAGATTCTGATCCTGGGTGATGCACCCGGAGATCGGATTGCAGCTCAAATGAGTGGCATTCTCTTCTATCCCATTAATCCTGCGCACGAAGAGGCTTCGTGGGAGCGGTTCTGCAAGGAAGCTTTTGACAGGTTTCTCTCGGGTGAGTACCGGGGGAAGTACGAGCAAGAACGGATTGCAGAATTTGAAGCGCTTCTCCCGGCGGTCCCTCCTTGGGAACGATAGCTTATTCTGTAGTTCCGATAGAGACCACTCCCGATACGCGGTCGTTTTCTGGCAGGGCATCGCTGGTGTTGGGAATGGACGTAGCCAGAGAAACCGTGATTTCACCGTAGTGTTCCAGGCTGTTAGCATCCAGGGGGTAGATTCGACTGGCGGTTTCTCCCACTCCCACGTTATAGAAAGCTACCGATGCAGGAACGCCTCCGAGACTCATTTCAACGTCGACATGCGGAAGTGGCTCTGTGCCTCGATTCTGTACGTAAATGACGAGATCCTGTGTGTGGTTGTCGCTCGTGATGTATGGTCGCCCGACCGCCGCATCATAGATGCCCGGTATGTCACGATTCTGCATCCGCGCCAGGTTCATGATTCCGTTGCCATATTCTTCGTCTTCACCGGGTGCCCCGTAATCATCGGTATGGGCAAGCAGAATTGCTGCTGCTTCACTGGACGTCAGGTTCGGGTTTGAGGATAGCAGTCCGGCCAGTGCAGCGCTGACGAGCGGCACGGCAGCCGAGGTGCCGCTGAAACCGATCACCTGGTTCTGGTCGCCGGCTGCGTTGATGGCCAACCCCGGGGCGGTGATGTCAATGGCTTCCCCGCGATTCGAGAAATAGAGGTGCTGCCCTGCGCTGTCCACTGCACCGACTGCGATGACGTTTTCGTATGCAGCAGGATACATGACCGTGTTGATGCCTTCGTTGCCGGCAGCGGCTACCAGCACTGCGCCTTGCTCAACCGCATAGTCTACGGCTGCGGCTAAAAGCGGGGATTCGCCGTAGGAACCCAAGCTGATGTTTATGACCTTGCTGCCTTTGTCCACGGCTTCCACAATTCCGGCGGCAAGCGTAAACACGTCACCGACGCCCGCGCCAGACATTACATCGATGCTCAAGATGTTGGAAGCGGGCGCCACGCCTTGTACACCATTCCCGTTTCCAGCTATGAGTGATGCCACTGATGTGCCGTGTGAGGTTTGGGTTTCTGTTGTATCTGCTTGCGTCATGTCAAGGGTTGTCACGCGCGCCGCATTGAGCGCGGGATGGAGGTGCACCCCGGAATCCAGAACGGCGACCGTAATGTTGTTCCCCCAGTTGCTATGATCGCGGGCCGCACCCAACCATGAAGCCACGGCGCCGCCGAAACCATAATAAGTCCCTGAGGGAGCGCGCGGGTCGCTGCCGGAAACAGGCGGAGGTTCGTAGACGTAGAAATTGTGGCTGCGACGGGTCGGCGTGGGGCTCTTCGCCAGGATCTCCTCCAGTTGCCTGGCGGAGTGAATACGGATGCGGACTGTATTTTCGATGCGAAGGGTTCCGAGGACTTCAACGCCGTTTTGTCTTGCCAGCTTAAGAAAGGCTTGCAGTTCGTTCTCGTTGTAGAACCCCAGGATCACTTCTCCGGGAATCGGATCGCCTGAAGGGGGTGCAAGCTCTTTGTGCATCGGCGTTGTGGGGTTCTCCAAAGGGGGTGGTTCGGGAGCGGCTCCTGTTGAGGTGAGCCATTGTTTTGCAGCAGGTGTTGGCTGTGCGCGATTGCGCACGGTTTGAGACTGCGCCTGAGTCATGGCATCGGCGATTGTTTTGTCTTCGGGAGGGCTGGGGATAAGATCCTGCTGAAACAAGCGGTCCAGAAGGTAAATTCCTGTGAGGACAGTCAGTACAGCAAAAACTATGAGACCTTTTCTCATGTTCAGTATTGTAGGGTACTCTGAGGTGACTGTGCAATGTGTAACGTCATTTGAGAGCGATGTGTATGATGAGAGATTGACGGTGGTCAAGGGCCATGCGGTCCGCTTGGTGAAACTGAGCACCCTGCCTTTGAAAAGGACGTTGAAGGGTAGGGACGGCAGTCCCCTGCCGTCCGGGGGTTGGCGAGAGTCGTCACACGCGTTCAAATGCCTGTGGGTTAGCGTAGCAGTCGGACATTGACGTCGGTGCGGTTTGCGCGACGTAGTGCGCGGCGGATGATTTTGATGGCTTCGCGGGTGCCGACCGGATCAAGACCGCTGACGGGGGTTCCTTTTGATGTCGTTCCATCATTTAGGTGCGCATGATGTGTACTCGCTGTTACAAGCTGCGCTGGACGATAGCGCCAGTGTCCCAGTACGCTGGAAAGACGCGGTAAGACATCCGACACGCATGCAATGTACGCGGTGTCCACGTATGGGCAATTGCGAACGGCAGGCAGGCGCTCTTGTACTTGTCGGATGATGGCAGGACGGTTCCATTTGAAAATACCATCTTCACGAAAATGACCGTGACTGAGCCAGTCTTCTTCCGGTTCCCAGTTCATGTTGAGTAATCGACATCCCCAGATGTTGCGCTTTGGTTGTCCCAACCCGAAGCAGTATTCTTTGGGTGTGTTACATGCATCACGGCATGCCGTGCAACTGGCAACAGATGCGGCATCCGGATTCTTGTTCCATACGGGTTCCGGTGCGGGGTGGTCTGTTTCCTGCGCAGGTGGCTCGGTTTGTGCCGGCATGGTGTTTGCGGGCGCGGGCAACTCGGATGGTTCGGGCGATTCTGCTGCAACAGGAGGCGGTGCCGGTTCCGGTTCCTGTGGTACGGTTGCTGCGATTTGATCGGCCATTTTTTTGACTGCCAATTCTGCGCGACGAACCATGATATCCATGTCGGCCTGGGAGTACTTGAGTGTCCCAGCGAGCTTTTCGATCGGGGCGCTTTCTTCCGTACTGACGCCGCCGTCTGACAGGGCCAATGTGATCATGTCCTGCATGTTGGCCATGCGAACCCGAGGCGAGTGCATGAAACGCAAGTCATGCTTTCCTTTGCGGTGCAGTTGCCATGCCTTGTCTATGTCAGCCTGATTGGCGTTGATGCGTTCCGCAATGCTTTGGAACGCAACCGCCTCGTGGTGTGAGAACACCTCGTCGGCGTGAGCAATGCTCAATACGTTTGCCAGATAGGCCGCGTGTTCAGACTTGGGAATCGTCGTATTCATTATATTCCCGCGATATTAGGCCGTTTCTGAATCGCTTTCCTCTGGTTTGGCGGGCTTGGCCGGGTCGGTGGCCTTGCCCAGGTAATCGGGAAGTTCCAGCCCCATTTGTTTGGCCAGTTCATGCATAGGGGGTAGGGCACCCATCATCTTCTGACCCAGTCCTGACATGCCCTGTCCTTCACCGCCGGTGTCCCAGACAAAGATCTTGTCGATGGGGAGATCCTGGATGGCTTGTGCTTGAACCTGAGCGATATCCTGTAGTTTTTCGATGAGTAACAGTGATGCAGCCTGCTGTGCCGTTGTGCAGGCATCGACCAATTGCTTGTAACCTTCGGCTTTGCCGTCCAGGATCGCTTGTATACCTTTGGCTTCGGCGGTCATGCGGGCGATGGTTGCTTCCGCTTCGCCTTGTGCAATCCGAATAGATTTCTGTTTATGTGCATCGGCTGCGATCACGACCTTTTCCCGATCTGCATTGGCAGGAACTACGATTTCCGCGTTCAGGCGGGCATGCTCGCGTTCAGAGCGAGCTTCTTCAGCCAGTTTTTCTGCAACCTCCTGTGCTACGCGAATGGCACCGTCTGCCTCGCGGGAGGCGGACTCGGAACGGTTACGGGCTGTTTCCTCGGCAACACGCTGGTTGGCGACATAGGATGCCTTTTTGGCGTTCGCTTCAGTCTCCGCGTCGACGGCTTGTGCGTCCAGGGCTGCCGACTGGCTGCGTCGGTCACGATCGGCTGATGCCTCGCCAATCTCGGCATCGGCATTGGCTGCGGCAACGGCGATACGCTGGTCGCGCTCACGCTCTGCGACACCGGTGCGGCCCGTTTTTTCCTGTTCAGCCACATCAATATTGGCTTGATTGATGGCTTCGGCGGCGGCGCGGCGGCCCAAGGCGACGATGTAACCGGATTCGTCTTCAATGTCGCGAATGTTCACATTGATCAGGGAAAGACCGATCTTCTCAAGTTCGCCGGATACGGCGTCGTTGACCTTACTCAGGAAGGCCTGTCGATCCTGGTTGATCTCTTCGATCCGCATGGTGGCGATAACGGAACGCATCTGGCCCAGGATAATGTCCTGTGCCTGGTCATGAATTTCTTTTGGTGCCAGGCCGAGCAAGCGGATGGCTGCGTTCTCCATGACGCCTACTTCTGTCGATATTGCGGCGGTCACGGTTGTCGGAACCGTGACGCGAATGTTCTCGACTGAGAGCGCATTCTTCAAATCAATCGGCACCACGAACGGTTCAAGATCCAGGTAGTCGTAGGCTTGAATGAGAGGCCAGACGAATGCGGCACCACCATGTACGCAATTTGCAGCGCCTCTGTTCGTCTTACCATAGATGACCAGAATCTTGTTGGATGGACAGCGTTTGTAACGTTGCGCAAAGCTGATGAAGAGCACGATGATTGCTGCACCCAGAATGAGAGCAAGAATGAGCCCAATGGGCGCGCCTCCCCGGCGGGCGGCGGAAGCTTGTGCAAGCAGTAAGCTCAGGGTGGGATGTATCATGGTGTGACTCCTTTATTGGTATTGACTGACGGTTTGACTTCGACTGAAGTTTGGTCCAGAACGCGTGTGACAACAATGGGTGTGCCGGTCTTGAGTGGTTCACCGGTTGCACTGCGTGCTTTAATGTAAGAAATGACACCGCTCACAGAAATGCGCACTTCGCCCGACCCATTGGCGGGAATGTCAAGATAGACGGATCCCTGAGTGCCCAGCGCCGTTTGGATATTTCGTGTCCCCGTGTGCGCCAGTTTTGGGAGCCATGAAAGCAGCAAGGCGACACTGGCCATACCGGCCAGTCCCCAAAGGGTAGACACGCCCATGGCGCGTCCCACGCTGTCGCCACGGTTCAGATAGAGTGCGCAACCCCAGGAGAAGAGGGTGCAGAAAGTGATGATCGCCCGAATGCTCAGAAGCTTGAATGCGACCAGTGTTGCCGTAGAGTCATCCGCTGCACCTGCCTCGAAGTCGTCCATGCCATCCTGCGCATCTACGTCCATGTCACTGTCGATATCCACGTCAGTTTCATCGCCTGCCAGTCCAAGTAGAGCGGCAAGCATTTGCCACAAAAAGAATACGCTGAAGAATACGGCGCTGCAGTAGCACGCCTGATTCAGTCCTGTAAGGGTGTCCCACCATTCGGTCATTAGATTTCTCCTTTATCGCGGGTGTTCCAACTGTTGACTGTGAAACGACGCTCTCGTTGAACGTAGGCTATATCATGTACGAATATTGCTTGCAAGTTTCGCACGTATTCTGCTGATGTTTCTGTATCATGAAACAAGTGGATGAGTGCGTTCATGATCGTGCATCACTGCGATAGCAACCCGTTTCGCAGGCAAATACGAATTTTTCGGCTGCGCGTTTCAAATCTTCCCATTCTCTTCGGATTCGCTCAGCTTCCTTGATGTCGATTTCTCCGTCTCTTTCGGCACTGCGAGAGACGGCATTCAGGAGTTCTGAGAATTCTTTCAGAATCTTCTGCGTAGCGGGCAACAGGGCAAGGTGATGGTCTTCTGTCGTTGTAGGGTTCTTAACAAAGAATCCGTCAGCGTGTTCGCAAAGCCATTGGATAGGGCCGGTATCTTCTGTCAGGTTGTAGATCTTCGCAATGCGATCCAGCGGATTCTCTGCACCGCCGCTTGATGGAGAATCGCTTGGCTCGCACCATTTATAGATCAATGACGTTGACAGAGCCATATCCGCTGCTACCGATTTAGCTCCGACATTTGTAACAGCTTGTTTCAGCACTTCATAGGAGTCCATGACGCATCCTTTTCTTTTGAGTGCTGCAATCCTAACACAAAATTACTGGGTCTATGCTATTACAAAGTTAAGCTAGGATTATAATCAGATTCGTGATGATTAAATATGGGATGTTGCTGCAAATTTGTATTTCGGTGGAGAGAATTGGAACTCAGGCTTGATCAAAGTAGCTATATCTGTTACTTACCGCACTTTTAAATTTCGAGCGGAGTATTCTGCGTGAACGAGCGAGAAGCGTACATTGCGTTAAACATGATGGAGAAGATCGGACCCGTGGGGGTTCGGGCGCTGGTTGAGCATGTGGGCTCGGCCGACACGATTTTTTCTTGTTCAGAGGGTGATTTGCTGGGTGCAAAGGGAATGGGGCGCGAAACGGTTCGTGCGGTCCTGGAGCAGCGATCGACCGTAGAGTGGGAAAAGGAAGTGGATCGGGCCGAAGCGCTGGGTGCGCGTTTGGTGACGATGGCGGATGCGGAATATCCGCCTTTGTTGCGAGAGATTCATGATCCACCTCTGGCTCTGTATGTACGAGGTAAGCTTGAAAGTCGGGACCGACACAGCGTAGCTGTGGTGGGTACGCGTCGACCTTCGTTGTACGGTCGTGACACGACGGATCGGCTGGCCTATGCGTTGGCAAAGGCGGGAATGGTTGTGGTGAGCGGGTTGGCCGAAGGTATTGATACAGTAGCACACGAAGCGGCACTGCGTGCGGGAGGACGGACCCTGGCGGTGATTGGAAGCGGTATGGAGCATCTGTATCCGGCTTCGAACCGGGAATTGGCAGAGAGCATTGTGTCACAAGGCGCATTGATCAGTGAATTTCCGCTTGATCGCCGTCCGGACAAGACGACGTTTCCGATGCGTAACCGAATCGTGAGTGGATTGAGTATGGGGTCGCTGGTGGTTGAAGCTGCGGCGCGCAGTGGGGCTCTGATTACAGTGAGCCAGGCGTTAGAGCAGGGACGGACCGTGTTTGCCGTGCCTGGACGTATTGATTCAAATGGTTCGCGTGGCACGAACGAGTTGTTGAAGCAGGGGGCTCGGGTCGTCACGAAGGCAGAGGACATCCTCAAGGAATTTGAAATGTTGTTGCCGTTGGGGTCGCCGACGATGCAGAGTGCCGGCGCACCACAGCCGGAGCTTACGGAAAAGGAATTAAATGTTGTAGAATTATTGCACGCAGGCCGACGGGATGTGGATGGGCTGATTCGCCTGGCCAACCTGTCTGTTGCCGACGTCAACTCAGTCCTGATGACCCTGGAAATGAAACGGGTCGTGCGCATGTTGCCGGGACGGGTTGTAGAATTGGCGAGTGCACGGGGCTAGCAGCAAGAGCTGCATTAAACTTCACCAAAGTGTGTGGAGAACAGGGACTAGAATAGAAGGACATAGAGCAAATGGCACAAAAGAAATTGGTAATTGTGGAATCACCGGCCAAGGCTAAAACGATTGGCAAGATCCTGGGCAAGGATTACGTAATCAAGTCATCCAAGGGACACATTCGTGATCTGCCGGTCAATCGTTTGGGTGTGGACATCAAGAATGGGTATGCCCCGCAGTATGTTGTGGTGGCGTCGCGCAAGAAAATCGCTGGCGAGCTGAAGAAAGCGGCGGAGTCGTGCGAAGATATTTATTTGTGTCCTGATCCGGACCGTGAGGGGGAAGCAATTGCATGGCATCTCAAGGAGTTGCTCGATTCTTCCAAGGTGAAGCACCAGTTTCATCGTGTGCAGTACAACGAGATCACACCTCGTGCAGTGCGTGAAGCGTTTGAGCATCCGGGAGAGTTGGATCAGAATCGTGTAGATGCACAGCAGGCGCGACGTGTGCTTGATCGTATTGTCGGATACATGGTGAGTCCGTTGTTGTGGCGCCGTATTCGTCGTGGATTGAGTGCGGGACGTGTTCAGTCGGTTGCGTTGAAGCTGGTATGCGATCGGGAAAAAGAAATTCGCGATTTCAAGCCGGAAGCCTATTGGATTATGGGTGCGGTTGTGCGCAAGCTTATTGCGCCGCTCGACCCGTTCCAGATCAAATTGTCGCGTATTGATGATGAAAAGGCTGAGATTAAGAGTGAAGAGCAGGCGGCGAAAATTCAGCAGGAATTGGATGGCCGTGACATGCGCGTGGAAGGCATTAAAACGCGCAAAGTGACCCGCCGTGCGCAGCCACCGTTTATCACCAGTACCTTGCAGCAGGCGGCGTCTTCGCAGTTTAACTATTCTCCGAATCGGACGATGAGTATTGCCCAGAAATTGTATGAGGGTATGGACATGGGGTCTGGGCCGGAAGGTTTAATTACGTATATGCGTACGGATTCGTTTAATATATCGGTTGAGGCGCGTGATGCGTGCAGTGCGTGGATTACCAAGAAATATGGTGCCAGGTTTGTGCCCGAGAAGCCGAACACCTATAAGAGTCGAGCCAGCGCGCAGGAAGCGCACGAGGCGATTCGTCCGACAGACGTTACTCGAACTCCTGAAAGCTTGAAAGGGCGCCTTGACCCGAATGAGCTTAAGGTCTATGGCCTGATCTGGCGTCGTTTTGTTGCCAGTCAGATGACGCCGGCCATCCTGCAGCAAAGGACTGTGACATTCCTCGCGGAAACGAGTAAAGAGGGTCAGACCGAGTACCGGTTTACGGCAGGCACGTCGGACGTTGAGTTTCCCGGATTCATGAAAGTGATGGGTGAGGACGCGACGAAAGAGAAAAAAGCGGGTGCGGATAAGGAAAAGGTTCAGAAGGTACCTGCGCTCGCTGAAGGTGAGCGCCTGGCTTGTCTGGAGTGGTTGTCTGAGCGAAAGGAGACGCAACCGCCCTCGCGCTTTAGCGAAGCCGGACTGGTGCGTGAATTAGAGCGCAATGGGGTGGGGCGACCCAGCACCTATGCTGCGACTGTCAGTACGTTGCATCAGCGTAAATACGTGAGTAGCGAGAAGCGTTCGTTAATGCCTTCAGAATTGGGCGAAAAGGTCAATGAATTGTTGCAGGAAACATTGGCAGAACTCTTTAATGTCACGTTTACCGCGACCATGGAAGATGCGTTGGACGGAATCGAAAAAGGCGATCAGGAATGGACCGGTATGCTGGATGCATTCTACAATCGTTTCAAAGATTGGATGGCATCGACCAAGGGGCCATCCGCAGATCCCAATTCGGTTCGTCGCGTGTTGCAGCTTCTGGAAGGGGTGAAAGAATGGGCGAAACCGGTGAAACGCGGAAAGCGCACGTATAGTGACGAGAAGTTTGTGGCGTCTATTGCGCGCCAGTTGGAAACGGGAGATCGTCCTGTTTCGGAGAGGCAGTATGAAGCGATTATTCGTATTGCCGGTAATTATAAAGAGCAACTTCCTGACGTGGGGCAGCTCGTAAAAGAACTTGGGAAAGAGAGTACACTTCAGGAAGCGGAACAGAACGGTCCGCGTGAGAGCACGGTTGTCAAGTTGAAACTGCTCTCTGCTGTGGAGTTGGAGGAGTCAACGCGCAAATTTGTGGACTCGTTGGGTGAACGCGTGGCCATGCGTCGTGGATTGACGGATGCGCAGCTCAATGCGTTGAACAATGTGGTGGTGAGCCATTCGGAACTCATTCCTGATTTTGAAGGGAAGCGGGCGTCGCTGGATTTGTCTGAAGCGGTCCTGGAAAAGGATGAGGAAAGCGAGGAGATTCTCAATGCGATGTCTGCGGTCAATCGCTGGAATGAGCCCGTAAAACGTGGCCGTAGAACATTTGATGATTCTGGCTTTTACGAGTCACTTTGTGGTCATTTTCGCAGTCGGCAGTCGCTTTCGCCCCGGCAGAAAGCAGCGTTAAAGAAGCTGGCATCCCGGTACGGAGATCAGATTGCGAATTATGATGCGTTGGCTGAAAAGTATGGTCTGAGAAAACGTACAACCGATGATGCTGTCAAGATAACTGATGATACAGCCAAGTAAGAATGCGGGATCCGATCCGCATGTAGTTCATTTTGTTGACTACTTGCAGACGGAGAGAAATGCGTCGCGACACACCGTCAGCAATTACCTGATGGACATTGAGCAGTTTGTTGGATTTGTTTGGCCGGAGCAGGTGCCGCCGTTTCGTTGGGATATGCCGGACCGATTTAAAGCACGCGCATTTCTGGTGGAATTTCAGAAGGTTGGCAGTGCGCCGACCACCACAGCGCGGAAGCTCTCGAGTGTGCGTTCGTTCTACAAGTTTCTTCAGCGGGAGGAGGTTGTCGTTCGCAATCCCTTTGCGGGGCTGCGTCCGCCGAAACGTCCGTCGCGTTTGCCGGATGTGTTGTCGGTAGCCGAGGTGACGCGCCTGATTGAGGCGCCATGCAAAGTCATGGCGCGGGAGCGTGCGGCGGGGCGCCCGCCGACGCCTTCGGTGGAGTATGCGGCATTGCGTGACACGGCTATCCTTGAATTGCTTTACAGTACCGGTGCACGTATTGGGGAAATCGCCGGTTTGCGGGAGAGTGAGCTGGATTTGCTTTCGGGTGTCATCAAGGTGCGAGGAAAGGGCAAGAAGGAGCGTCTGTGTCCGTTGGGGAGTCATGCCTGCAAGGCATTGAGGGCGGCGATGGAAAAGGCGGCTGAATTGTGGGGTGGGGGATTTCCGCGCAAAGCGGGTAGTGTTGTTTTTCTGAACTTACGTGGCGGGCCGTTGACAGCCCGGTCCATCGAGCGCATGATGAAGAAGCATTTGGCTGCGGCTCATTTGCCGGGGAGTTTCTCTCCGCATGCATTACGGCACAGCTTCGCCACGCATATGTTGGACGCAGGAGCGGATCTGCGTAGTGTTCAGGAATTGCTGGGGCATTCCAGCTTGTCTACAACGCAGATTTATACACACATCTCGATTGAGCGGATGCGGAAAGTATATAGTGAGGCCCATCCACGGGCGGAGTGAACGTTTGTGGACGCCTGAGGAGCATGTTCCAGTTTAAATTGAGTCTTTGATGAAACGTGGATAAACCCAATAAATGGGACGAAACAATCTATGCCGTGGTTTCTTTATAATGTGTTGTTTGCGGTGGGTTATACGCTCATGTTGCCTAAGTTTTTTTACCGAATGTGGCGTCGTGGCGGTTATCGGCGTGGATTCGGTGAGCGATTCGGACGTTACAATCCGCATGTGATAGAGGAGATCCAGCGTGTGCCACGCATTTGGGTGCATGCGGTCAGCGTCGGTGAGATTTATGTGGCGTTGAATTTCATGAAAACTTGTCGTGAGAAGCATCCTGAATGGTGTTTTGTTCTGACAACGACCACATCTACGGGACATGCCATTGCTGCATCAAACATGGATCCAAACGATGCGTTGTTGTATTTTCCTGTTGATTTTCCTGTCGTTGTCCGTCGCGTTATGGATGTGATTCACCCTCTGGCAATTGTGTTAACGGAGTGCGAATTCTGGCCGAATTTGATTCGCGAGGCAGATTCGAGAGCGGTGCCGGTGATGTTGATCAACGGGCGAATGTCTGACAGTTCATATCGTGGCTACAAACTGATGCGCGGCATGTTCCGTCGTATCACGGAAATGATGAGTCTATTTTGCGTGCAGGGCGAGACCGATGCAGAGCGATTGCGTGCGTTGGATGTGCCAGGGGATCGCATCATGGTGGTGGGTTCTTCGAAGTATGACATGGCCGACATTTCGGGTGGGCATCGTGAGTATGTGCATGCATTGTTGCAGGCAGCGGGCATGAAAGAGGGTGCGCTTGTTATCGTGGGTGGCTCCACCTGGTCGGGTGAGGAGGAGATCCTTCTGCGTCTGTTCAAGCGTATTCGAGAATCGCATCCTGAAACGTTTCTTGTGCTTGTTCCGCGTCACGTGGAGCGTACACGTCAGGTGATGGCAGTGCTGAAGAGAAGTGGCGTGTCCTGGGCATTGCGCAGTTCGTTGAAGCCGCCACAGGTATCCGAAGATGCTCCGGTGGATGTTTTGTTAGTGGATACGACGGGTGAACTTAAAGATTTTTATGTGCATGCGGATATTATTTTTGTGGGCAAAAGTCTCACGCAGCATGGTGGTCAGAATGTTATTGAGCCTGCCGCTTTAGGTAAACCGGTAGTGGTGGGACCGAATATGGAGAATTTTGTACCGGTTATGGCCGATCTTTCTGCTGCGAATGCCGTGGTTCAGGTGGCGGATGACGTTGAGTTGTATGCGTGTTTAATCGCATTGCTTGAGGACGCAAGCAGGCGGGAAGAGTTGGGACAACGTGCACGCAATGTTGTTATGGACCGTCGTGGAGCGGTGCAGAAGACGGTGGACCTGTTTGCGCATCATTTAGATAAGGATGGTGCCCGTGTTGTGGGCGACATGTCCGTATAATTGCAGCCAGAAGGACGGCGTACTGGACGGAAAAGCAGAGTCCCAGGGTCAAGGCGCCCAAAGGCATTCCTCCAAAGGTGAACAGGCGCTTGATTAGTGCGTAGAAGAGAAATACATTCATCCACCAGCCATTGCAGATTGCGTCGGATACACCGAGTTGACGCAATAGGCTGGGTATGGATGCATAAATGCCTGCGGTGTAACTCCAAATCAGCCATCGTTTGAGCGTGGCTGCCATGGGCTTACCATTGCGCCAGCGTACGATCATGCGTCGCAGCATTAGCGTGGATACCACGGCAATCCCGAAACTGAAGTGCAGCGTTACGTGGGCCATTGTGCCTCCCGCTCCATGCGTGAGAGTTGTTGCCATGCCGCTGCGAGAAGTAGAGCAAGAAGCACGGCTATGCCCGCTGCATACCACGGAGAGTCGGACTCTGTGAGATCAATGCTGTAATGCCAGAAAAAGAGGTTCATGCGTGGGTCTTTGGACCAGCGCAGGTACAGATCGTTTTTTCCCACGATGCGTGGTAGGTCGGGAATGACAGCCCATAAGGCGCCAAGCAACATCGCCAACGGTGTGATGACAAGTGTTGGAAGTGATGCGCGGCACCGTCGCAGGAGATAGATCAGTAGCGCCACAGCAAAGGGGATTGCTGATCCCAGTAGAAGCTGGTTCATCATGTCCCGTTGTCGCCTTTCTCCGGGGTTGTTTCGTAGTCGTATCCCGGCACAGCAGGAAGGTTAACCCAGTGGCGGCCCAATTCGCGAACCCGCCTGAAGGCCGTAGCGGCTCCCGCATGGTTGTCAAGGCGGAGTCTTAATATTCCCAGTTCCCTCCATATTTTGTAGTTATTAGGGTCCAGTTCGGCGGCACGCGAAATGCAGTGCTCTCCGAATTTGCGTCCCGCCGGAGTTCGCGTCAGGCATGCCTGACGGCCCAAGTAGTACCAGTGCATCCATGAGGAGGGTGCAGCGGGTAAAGCGCGCACGAGTTGTTCGGCGGATGCTGTCCTGCAAAAGCGGATGGAGTCCGTGCGGTGCATGGGGATGCAAAGCAAACCAAATATCAATGCGATGACCGATGCATAGGTGACCGTATAAGGACGCGTACTCACGTGAGCGGGTTTGCTGATGCCTTCTTCAATGGAAAGGCTGAGTCCCAGTATGGATGCGGTCAGCATGGCGTTCATGGGGATCAGTAGTGGCGAATCGAACATGGAGTGCGCGCCGGCCGCAATGACTGCAGCTGCGCTTGCGGGAAGAAAGGGACGAGTGGCGGCGTGATCAATGGAGGGAGATCGGAGCAAGCGTATGATGGCTATCGATAGAAGAAAGATCAGGGTAACTCCAATGAGGCCTGTTTCACAAAGTACTTGTACGTAGATGTTTTCGGCATGGCTTGCAAACCCGCTTCGGGATGTTGTGCGGTGCTGAGGGTAGATCATGCGAAATCCGTCCATGCCGACTCCGGCTGTTGGGTGAGCACTCCAGATTCCGATTGCATCCGTCCACATGTTTACTCGCGATTTTGCGCTTGCAGTTTGCAGAGGATCTTTTAATGACTGCAGTCGTTCACGGGTGTCATGCTCTGCACTGCGCATAACCATGGTGCAGGAGGCAATGACAACAATCAGGAGCACGATTGCGGTGATGAGTTGTCGGCGGAGAAAGAGAAGGACGAGAAAGAAAGTGGCAGCCGCGGCATAGGCTATGATAGCACCGCGACTGAGCGCCATGACGAGTCCTGACCCCATTAACGCCAGCGAAATTGCGGAAATAAGGGCATGACCCCAACGACGATGAACGCAGGAATGCCATAGTAAGCCTCCCGTAGAGGCGCTCAGTATGGTCATGCAGCCGGCAAAATAGTTGCGGTTGACGAAGCAGGCTACCGGGCCTGGCAATCCGTGTTTGATGGGGATGCGCCACCAAAGCGTGTCTCCTTGCGGAAAGCGCGTTAGGGACAGTATGCCGGACACGGCCAGTGCAGATCCAAGGAAGGCCAGAAAAAGGAGGTAGCTTTCCTTTTGTTTTACTGAGAAGTGGGCGGAAAGGGATGCCGACAGAAACGCGAGGACAAGAATGATCGCGATGCGTTGCGTGCCGATGCGATTGCGCGAGTAGCAGTAGCGTGGTTGAAAGGGCTCGGCCAAATCCAGTTCTGCTGCCTGTGTAACGGCCTTATCTACGGCCTGGTTCTGTTGAAAAAAACCTGGTCCTGACATGGCTGACATTTTTAGAGACAGAGGCAAGACTGTGAGTGTGATGAGAACGAGGGCAATCATCACTGACATGTCTACTCCCGGGAGTGCTTTATTTTGTTTGCGCGAGATGGGAAATACGTGTCTGCCGCGAATGACCGTCATGGCGACGGCTGCAAGCAGGCAGGCGGCCAGACCGGCGGTCCATGTGAATGAACCTGCGCCGCCGGCGGTCAGTAGCAGCACGCATGCAATCAATGTAACTAACGGTAGAACAAACATAAGTGAACCTTACCCGCAGTTAGAGGCTATTCCTTCGCGTAACACCGCTGTACCGTTGCCGCTGTTGCATTATGGTTGTGATCTGCCATAGATAATAACGGAGCCTTCCCGTGCAAGGGAGACCGCATCTTGTGATTTTTCTCCTTGTCCGTCTATCACCACAAAATAATGCCTTGGTGTTTCACCGTACCATTGGACGTCCAGCTCTGAAAGCTCGAAAATGTTGCGTAGATAGCGGATCCAGTTCTGGGTAATGGTTTCGGGAGATCCCCGTAGGGAGGGTGGTGCTTCGATTTTGACCTGAGCGTTCTGAGATGCATGCAGCGACATGCGTGGACACCCCGAGACATAGGCCTGGATCTGTCGGCGAGTCAGACCCGGTGCGGTTAATTGGTATGGGCCAGTGGGGTCAATCTTCTCGAGAAGATTTGCGGCTGTCACCACCTCGGAGGAAGCGGCGGTGGAAGAGCGGTGTATGACTGTGATGATTGCGCCGATGAGGCAGAGTCCGAGAACGGTACGGCGTGTGAGTTGTCTGGAAATGGGGAGCAGATCTTCAAGTTGTGAGACTCCGAGCGTTGCCGGTGCAGCTAGAAATGGAAGCGCGAGAAGTGCTGCATAGACTCGGCTGTGGAACGAAGGGGGGAGCCAGACAAGCAGGCCGAGTACGCAGACTTGCAGAAATCGTCGTGCGGGCCATGTTCGATATAGTCCAAGAATGCAGAGGGGAAGCAGTACGCCGAATCGAGTCAGTGTAAAGCGTGCGACACCCACTCCTTTTCCCGCTATTCCAGGCAGGAGGGATCCCGGGGCGAATAGAATGCCGATCAGGCAGGCGCAGAAAATTATCGTCATGCGAATCGTTCGGTGCGTCGGAACGCATGCAGAAATGGCCACCAGTATGGGTAGTATGATTATGCCGACGGCACCACTTTTGTGCGATGCAGCAACCAGAGTGCCGATCAGAATACTGCGAATAACACGATGAATTCCGCGTGCGAATACGAGCGCGTAAAGGAATGACGGCAGAAGAGCCATTAAGAGGCCGCGGCCGGTGGCCCAGTGATTGTATCGGCAAAACAGCGGTGAGAGAACGTACAGGAATGTAAAAACAAATGTTTTTTGTTTGTCGGTGAAGATCCGTTGTCCCAGGTGAAAAGCACCTGTGGCAGCAAGAAATCCGGAGAAAATGGAAACAATGAAGAATCCACCTTTGACGCCAACCCCACCCAGGATCTGAACTGTGGCAAGCAGGAAAGGCTGCAGGCAGGGATAGGAGCGTGGTGTGAACCCCAACAGGGATAGGGGATGGATGCACCAGGAGATCTGCTGGTCAACGCGGATTGCTGTCGCGGTATTTTGCCATTTGTAGGTATCAATGCCTGCCAGGTGTGTGAATGGAAGGATGAGTAGAAAAAATAAACCTATGCACAACCATAGCTCTGAGGGCAGGGGGGTGATCCTTTCGCCTGAGGGACCAGGACTCCGCGGTGCTGTTGCGTTGAGCAACACGCCAATAGAAAGGAGTGTGAGGTGTATGCATCCGAGTAAAAAGGGACAAATGGGGACGTTGAGCACGTGTAGAGCCAGGAGCAAAGACGCATTTAGTCCAAGGCTGAGTAAGCTGGTGTTGACTGCGATATCTGCTGGTGGTCGGTTGGGTGTCAGCCGACGGACAAATAGCCACGGGGTGATGACAAGTGCACTGGTAAGTGCAGCCAATTGAAGGATCGCTATGCAGGTGTCCATCACGTGAATAGAAAATTCCGTGTATTAGGGCTCAACAGTGGTCTCTTCTCCGGGGCCAATATCGCCGGGTTCGTCATCATCGTCATCTTCACCTTGGTCATCATCTTTTGGAAGAATGCCGCTGATTGTATCGGTAGGATCTCCTTCGACGGTTAGGATGTTATAGTCTCGTTTGTCCTCCGGCTTATCTTCAGGCTTCTCTTTTTTGCCTTCTCTGTCCGGTCGTTTCTGATATCCGCACAAGCAGATGTAGTAGGGGATGCGGACCATGAACATATCTTCGCCGCTTTCCATTGTGGTTACGCGGAAGCCGCGGGCTGTGCTGGTTTCGTGGGGTCTTGTCACGGTGCGAGTCTCTATAGAGGGGAGAAGTTTCATCCATGAACCGCCGTATTCAGCACGTGTCAGAGATGAGTTTGTGATGCCGATGTCCGTGATCCATTCGGAAACGTTGCCACTGAGGTCGTAGATGCCGTACAGATTCTCATTGGTATGCGTTTGGTATTGTCCGTCATGGTCAGAGCCATCGAAGAAACCTACGGGGAATGTGTCTGGTTTGGCTGTGTTGGGTGAGATTCGGAAGTTAGCGTCGCCTGGCATCACCTCGTCGCGGCCGTAGCCATATAAGACATTTGTTCGTCCCAACCACGAGGCAGCCTTGTAGAATTCGTTGAATGTGTTGGCCAGGCTATTGGTGGAGTGGTTGTTGTCCATTAACATGCGGAAACCATCCACATGAAGCCAGACTGCGCGTTCTGCCGTGGTGAAACGTCCCTCGAGCCAATTCGTTTCCGCGCAGGTCACGGGTGCCCAATCCCAGGTGTTGGTGCCTTCGCGATAGCATAGTTCGTCTGTTCCTCTCCCCGTAGATAATGTCAACCAGTTGCAGTACTTTACGGCACCGTACCACGAGATGCCGGTGGCAGGGTGGTTGGTGTAGGAGTCTCCAAATTTGGGGGTGCGCGGTGTGATGCTGTATCGTTCGCCCTCGTCTTTGTCACGATCGTAAACGAGGCGACTGTCCGCTACGCTGAACAGTTCGTCGCGTCGTGTTCGCATCTCAGGGTTGATCCATACGTTGCCGTAGGCATCAAAGAACATGTTGGTGCCCAGCAGGTTGGTGCTATTGGCTTCGGCGCTGTTCAGAAAATCGACGAGCTCACCATTTGTGGTTTCGTATGTGGATACGTGAAAGTCATAAGGGGGGCCGTTGGTTCCATGACTGGCAGTTACAATTCGTAAATCGGGTGTTTCGCGGAGTTCCAATCCCGCGTAGGGCTTTCTGTGATCGGTCGATTCCAGTGGTGTGTAGTCGATGCGGTAGCCCGATCCATGGGGAGCATAATTGCCGAGAAATCCTTCAAACGCTGGTGTATCAATTGCGTCATCGGCATCAAATCCTGGAGCTTGATATACCACGGGCCGTTGCAGGACCAATTTTGCACATTCTAAATAAAAGACAAGGTTCCCATATGGGTCTACCCCGGGTTGTTCAGTACTCTGTAGTGAGAAGCCGATGTTTTCCCAGTCTGCCCCTGGTCGTGCGACAAAATCGAACTCCCACTGTTCCTGATCTTCGTAATGTCCGAAGTTGATGCCGGGATAGACATCCGTAAATTGCACGCGTTCGTGCAGTGGAACATCATTGATCAGTTTGCGTGGATCGGTTTCGATCGGTGTCCATCCATCGATTGTCGGGTATGTGAATTTATCCTCAGTATACCATGGGCTGCTGTCGGTCAGGGAAAGTTCCACTGTCAACTCTTCATCAAGCGAGGATGCATCAATTTCCTGTCCGCGAATATTGTGCGTGACGGTATTGGTTGTTTCCTCGAGAAGATCGCGATGAAAATTCAGGATGACTGAGCTGAACCCGCCGTATATATCGACTCCGGAATCCGACTCGAACACATCGACTTCGTTCCCATATTCTTCGCAGTCATGATCTTCCCATTGAGCCGTTGCTGAGAGGCATAGGGCTGCGATGACAAGTGTTCCATTTAGGATATGTTTTGCGCTCACGTGACGCATTCCCTCGCTCTCGTCATGTCAAATAGCTGAAGTTACGGTTGATCATTCCAGCCTTCAAATAGGAATAATAAGCGATATGGCTATCATTTTGAAGTTAAAATGTATTGATTCCAATTTGTGGATTTGTGCACAACTAGGAATAGTGAGAGTTAATGTGAATTCTCAAGCCAGGTAGATGTAGTGCAAAATGGAGGATGAGTAAATGGCAACGCTAACTGCGGGAGTTACGGCACCAGCTTTTGAGTTGGTGGATCAGAATGGCGAGCTTGTTACGCTTGCAGGGTTCAAGGGACGTAAGTTGCTCATCTATTTTTACCCTAAAGCAAATACTCCGGGCTGCACAATTCAGTCGTGCGCTGTGAGTGAGGCATTGCCGGATTTGGATGCAGCCGGCGTAGCCGCTGTGGGGGTGAGCCCTGACACGCCTTCGGCGCAGAAGAAATTTGATGATAAGTATACGCTTGGGTTTCCCCTGTTATGTGATACGGAACACGTTATGGCAGAAGCGTATGGCGTATGGGGAGAGAAGTCTATGTACGGAAAGACGCACATGGGGATTGTTCGTTCGGCATTTTTGGTTGATGAGAAGGGTATGATCCAGGATGTGTGGTATAAGGTCAGCCCGAAGGACACGGTCCCGAACGTACAGAAGGCTATTCAAGAATAATGCGATTCAGCAAATGCAGCGGCGGCTTGCCCGAAGGGAAGCCGCGTTTGCATGGGGTGGCACTGGTCGCCAGGTTATTGTGATAAGCGGAGTGAGGGAAATCCGTTTGTTTTTATGATTCAACCCACCGGTTGCGTTCCTGGCACATGGCCAGGTCGGCCAGAACCAGGGCGGCCATGGACTCCACAATGGGGACGGCACGCGGGACGACGCACGGATCGTGTCGGCCTTTGGCTTCGAGTACGACTTCTTCGCCTGCGTAATTGACTGTGGGTTGTGCTTTTCCGATGGTGGCGGGTGGTTTGAATGCCACCCGAAAGACAATGGGTTCTCCATTGGAGATGCCGCCCTGGACACCACCGCTGTTGTTGGCGCTGGTTCCGAGTCGATCCCCCTTGAGCTCGAACCGATCGTTATGTTCGGAGCCACGCATGGCTGTGCCCGCGAAGCCGGATCCAATTTCGAATCCTTTGGTTGCCGGAATGGAAAGCATGGCCTGGGCCAGATACGCTTCAAGCTTTTCGAATACCGGTTCACCCCATCCGGCTGGTACGTTGCGGCAGACGCAGGAGACTACGCCTCCAACGGAATCGGCATCGTCGCGCACTTCGGTGACCAGGTCCGTCATTCTTTGCGCTGTGCTGGCATCCGGGCACCGAATCGGTGTTGCGTCAACCTGCTCTCGCGTGAGCGTGTCCACGGTCGCTGGGGCGGCTTCGATGGCTCCCACTGCGCTGACCCACGCCACAATGTCTACGCCGAAGCGGTCGCGCAGTAACTTCTCTGCTACGGCGCCGGCTGCGACGCGTCCGATGGTTTCACGAGCGCTGGACCGTCCACCACCACTTGATGCTTTGATGCCATATTTGGCAAGGTAGGTGTAGTCGGCATGGGAGGGACGGGGAATGTCCTTCATTTCGCCATAGTCATGGGGGCGTTGATCGCGGTTGTTGATAAGCAACATGATGGGGGTCCCCAATGTCATGCCGTTTTCCGTGCCCGAGTAGATCGTGACCTGATCGGCTTCGTTGCGGGGTGTGGTCAGGTCGCTCTGCCCGGGGCGCCGTCGATCAAGCTGCGGTTGAATATCGTTTTCATTCAATGCCAGTCGCGCAGGGCATCCGTCTACAACGACGCCCACGCCTTTGCAGTGTGATTCGCCGAAAGTGGCTATGTTGAAAATGGTTCCTAATGTACTTGCCATATTGTTGCACTCCATTTCGTTTGACCACTCTTCAGTGGGTCAAGAATCGTTACACGTCGTTAGGGTCAGTATCCAGCGCGGTTTTGTCAATGCGCAAAAGTGTATGCCCGACGAGTGGGCGTTCGTTTGTGGTCATAAAACAATGTCGCCGATAGCCGGTTGTTTGTTCGCGATCTCTTCGGGGGACAACCCGGATAATTCGTGTGGGAAGACCAGCCAGTGATCGAACTCGCGGATGTAGAAGTCTGGTTTCAGCGCGCTGGTGTGGTGACCCTTGCGTACATACAGGGTGGCGATGCGTACCTCTTTGGTTTTTTCTGCAAGGGCGTCGCGTACGGCCTGGGTGGTTTGCCCGCTGTCGAAGATGTCATCCACGATAAGCACGTGAGCGTCCTTCGGAATCTGATTCACGATGCAGTCCAGGTTCTCGATGTGGGGCTCAATGCGCTGTTCGATGCCTTTATACGACTCGGCCTTGATCACGGTATGGTAGGTCTCAAGGCCTTTATAGGCGAGGAACTCGTGCACCACGATTCCGATTGGTGTGCCTCCTCGCCAGAGTACGAGGATGACCGTGGGGCGATAGCCACTATCGTAGATCTTTCGCGCCAGAAGGAAGCTGTCGCGGAGCAGTTTGTTGGGGTCAATGTATTCCTTTTGTACCATATCAGTCCTTGAAGAAAACGTGTGTGTTGCCTGGTATGCTGTTTTCGTTAAGCTGATTTCCAGTGGTGAATGTTCCGTCCGGCAAGCGGTAGATTGTGTCGTGATCGTTCCATTGCTCTCCGCAGATGTCGAAAGCGCTGCGGTTTTGTGTGATGCGTCCGCCCTGGATATAGCCGGTCAATATGCGCGTGCCTTTTGGCAAATGCGCCAGCTCTGACTCGGAGAGTTCGTCGCCTCTGCGAATGCGTTTGTCTGGCAGGAAATAGATTGTGCTGCTCCATTGAGCCTTGTTGTCGGATACCTTCAGAGTAAATGCATCACCTGCGGTGGCTGGGGACTCTTCGGCATGGGGCGCAATTTTTTCTTCGCCGTGCAGCAGGACACGGGTTCCGGGGGGGATCGCTTTCCAGTCTGTGATTTGGTTTCCTCGTTTAATGGTGCCGTTAGGAAAAACGTATCGGGTTTCCGCACTTCGGTACTGGTCGCGTGCAATATCCCAGGCGCTTCGGCTGGCACTGATGACGGTGGCATCAGGCGAGTCAAAGTGCTTGAGCGCGTTTTCTCGTTCGCGAATATTTCCAAACAGAACATTCTGGAGAAACGGATCGGCCACGACAAGTCTGCCTGCGTTGACATCCGGATCGAACATGGGTTGGGATGTGAGACCCAGCTTGGCGCGTGTTGCCGGCTTGGCGAAGCACATTCCGCATCGTTTGCGTCCTCTGTGAGAATGCCGGTGCCAGCGATTGGGTGCCCCGTAGGCGACCATGGAGTGCGGAATGACTCGCTCGTCCGGCACGCGGTAGATGCGTTGCAGTTGAGCCAGCAATTCCTGTACGGCACGGTATTGACTGGAAGTGATATCTCTGTTGTGAAAACCTACGATTTCTATGCCGAGTGCATATTGATCGATGTTGGTTTTTCCTTCCCACATACTGCGTCCTGCATGGTATGCCACGCGGGAGCGTTCGATGATACGGTAGGCATGCCCTCCCGGTGTGACAAAGTAGTGGCATTCTCCATTCTTGCGTACCTTATCCAGGGACCCTTTTGTCGGACCTTCTGTGGTGTGCAGGATGATGTATCGAGTGGATTTGCGCCGGGGGCGTTCTGCGTTGCGAGGGCTGTAGCGGTTCGATATCTGTAACGCACGGCACGGTGCCGTCATGTTCAATGCGATGAACAAACAGAGCAGCTTTTTTAACTGTTTGTGCCGTGCGTTCATAGTGTTTGTCAGTCCAGGATCAGTGGTTCCGCCGTCATTTCTTCCGGAATGGGCTGTCCCAGGAGTTTGAGGACGGTGGGTGCGATATCCGAGAGTTTGCCCTCTTTAAGCATGCGTTTTCCAGGCGCATCGTTGGCCACATAGATGCACTCAACGGGGCAGAGCGTGTGACTGGTTTTGGTCATGCCGGTTTCGTAATCGATCATCATTTCGGAATTGCCGTGGTCGGCAGTGATTAGGATATGGGCATCCAACTCAAGCAGGCGCGCAACCACCTTTCCAAGGCATTCATCAACGATCCCTATGGCTTTGCGAGCGGCCTCGAAATTGCCGGTATGCCCAACCATATCTCCGTTGGCGTAGTTGACGGCAATGAATCCGTAGGGGTTGTCTTCGAGTCGTTTGATCAACTCATCGGTTACGTTGTAGGCTTCCATTTCGGGGTGGCTGGCAAACAGTGCCGGGTCGAAACGGCTTGGGACATCCACCTGTTCTTCGCCGTCATACGGGACGGTCGACTTACCGTTAAAGAAGCTGGTGACATGCCGGAACTTCTGTGTTTCGGCAATGCGGAGTTGTTTAATACCTGCCGCAGCCAGGGCTTCGCCCAGAAGATTTTCCATTCCACCGGCTTCATCCATCGGGCTGATCAGGTAGGCAGGAAAGTCATTGTAATAACGCGTTAGTCCTGCGTAGGCGATGGTGGGGCGGGATGTCAGAGTGCCGGGATAGTTGGCGTCCGCAAAGGCCTGAGATAGTTGGATAGCCCGATCCTGCCGATAGTTGGTGTGCAGCACGGAGTCTCCGTCGCGAATGCCGTCAAACGCGTCAATGCAATAAGGCGGGATGTATTCGTCCACCATCTCGACGTTGTCCGGTGTCTTGTCGGAGGTATAGGATTCTTCCACGGCGGCCTCTGCACTGGAGGCTCTTCGACCTTCTGCGTTGACCAGGCAATGGTATGCCGTGTCGGTGAGATCCCATTTCTGGGAGCGATCCATGGCGTAGTAGCGCCCCATGACGGTGCCAATGCGGCATCCGCCGACTTCATCCATTACGAGTGCAAGCTTTGCGAGGTATTCCTGGCAGCTTCGAGGTGGTGTGTCGCGGCCATCAAGGAAGGGGTGGATAACGATTTCCCCTTCGGGGAATTCCTGGCGAGCACGTCGCATGATTTTGAAGAGATGTTCCTGGTGCGCGTGGACACCTTCATCCTGCAGCAGACCGAGCAGATGCAGGCGGCTGCGGTTCTGTTTCCAGTTGTCCATGAGGCGGGTCCATTGCTGCACCTCGAAGAGGGCTCCGCTGCTCAAGTCGTCGTCGATACGTTTGAGTTCCTGGATAACTACACGCCCGGCACCCATGTTAAGGTGTCCCACTTCGCTGGAGCCCTGATAGCCGTTTGGAAGACCCACAGGCTCGCCGGAACAGTGCAGCGTGGTCCATGGGTAAGTGGCTTTGAAGGTGTCGACATTGGGGGTATGGGCCGCCTTGACGGCATTGCCTTCTTCACGTTCGTTAATTCCCCATCCATCACGTATGATCAAGGCTACGGGTCGTGTCATCGTTGTCTCCTCTGTCGTGACTTGTTGATTTCGTCACGGCATAGTTGTTTTTCTTTGCATGGTTGTGGAGCCTCGGCGCCCATGTAATGCGCCGGAAGTTCTCCCCTCATTAGACATATTTGTATATTCAATCGGATGACTGTTGAATCGGCAAGTGTTTTCAAAGATTGTTAATGGCTCTTTCATGTGTGCACAGTACGTGCGCCAGAAGAAAATGGTCGGAGGAAGCGCATTATCAGCTTGATTGCAGGGTGCGGATTGAGTCTGTGTGGCATGTCGATCCAGGTTGACAGATGTGGCGGGGAGCGTCACAGTTCATGGTGAAGATGAAGATTATTGATTGTGACTATTTAGTGGTGGGGAGTGGTATTGCCGGACTGACGGCCGCGCTGGAGTTGTCTGAGCGCGGAAAGGTTCTCGTTCTGACTAAGAAGGACGCCGGCGAGACCAATACGAGCTATGCACAGGGCGGCATTGCCTGCGTGATGAAGGAAGACGACAGTTTCGAGAAGCATGTCGCCGACACGCTCAGGGCAGGGGATGGTCTGTGTGACGTTGAGGTGGTTGAGAGTATCGTTTCCAAGGCTCCTGACCGCATTGCCGATCTTGAACGTTTTGGAGTGTCCTTCACCGAGTATCATGATGGGCCGGATCGCTACGACCTGGGCAAGGAGGGTGGGCACTCCAAACGACGCATTCTGCATTCCGGCGATATCACCGGGAAGCACATTCAAAGTGGACTGCTTGAGCGCGTGCGTGCGACGCCGGGAATTACCATTTGTGAGCGCACGTTGGTGATCGACTTGATCACTATGGCTTGGCTGGATAGGTTGTCGACGCGCAATTCACTGCTGGGGCATGTTGATCCGGAAAGTAATCGTGTGACCGGAGTGTATGCGCTGGATTGCGATACCGGCGAGATTCTGGCTGTACGTTCTCCTTATGTGATTCTGGCTACAGGTGGTGGCGGCAAGGTTTACCTGTACACGAGTAATCCCGATGTGGCGACGGGGGATGGTGTTGCCATTGCCTGGCGGGCGGGGGTCCCCATACGCAACATGGAGTTTATTCAATTTCACCCTACCTGTCTTTTCCATCCCGAGGCCAAGTCGTTTCTTGTCAGCGAAGCCGTTCGTGGTGAGGGGGCCAAGTTGGTTTTGGGTGATGGTTCTGAATTTATGTATCAATATGATGAACGGGGTGCCTTGGCCTCGCGTGATATTGTGGCACGCGCGATTGACCACGAAATGAAGAGCCGCGGCGAACCTTGTGTCTACCTGGATATTCGCGAGCGCGGTGAAACCTTTATTCGTGAGCGTTTTCCTACAATCTATGACACGTGCAGGCAATTTGGCTTCGACATGGCGCGCGATCTTATTCCGGTGGTGCCTGCGGCACACTATTTTTGTGGCGGTATTGATGCGGCCATCAATGGTTCTACCGCAATGCCTGGTTTGTTTGCTTGTGGTGAGGTGGCGTGTACCGGGTTGCACGGAGCCAACCGTCTGGCCAGCAACTCGTTGCTTGAGGCGGCCGTCTGCGGCTACGAACTGGCTCGACACCTGGCTGAGTTGCCGCCGGCTTCTGACTACAAGAAAGTCAGCGTGCCGGACTGGGAGCCTGGGGATGCAGTGCCGAGTGATGAAGCTATTGTGGTCGAGCATAACTGGAACGAGGTGCGCACCTGTATGTGGGATTATGTGGGCATTGTCAGAACGGACAAGCGCCTGGAACGCGCTATGCGTCGCATACACAATTTGAGTACGGAGATTCGCGAATATTATCTGAACTACCTTGTGACGCCTGACATTCTTGAATTGCGTAATATTGCGGCGGTTGCCGAGTTGATTGTGCGTTGCGCCCAGCAGCGGAAGGAAAGTCGCGGTTTGCACTATACTCTGGACTACCCTGCGGTTTCATCTGAGCCTTCTGCGGATAGCCTGATCCGCGACGACGCTGGCCGCTATCGTAAAGACTGATTTTTTCCTGCCTTGGCTTTTTGATAGGTAAAAACCCTATAAAAATATTGACGCATAGGTGAATCCCCTATAGCATGCTTGCCGTAACGCACGGGAGTCTTTTAGGCTTCTGTCGGGAGGGGTGCCGCATGAAAAATGCCATGCTGAGAATCCTTTGGCTGCCGTTCGACATTATCCTTTTGTCGATTGATTTTCTTGTGCTCACGCGTTGGCGAGTGGTGGGTGGCTTCGCAAAAATGTTTGGCGTTATGGGGCCGCATAGCGGACCGTTTTGCCGTCATCGTTGGCGGTGTCATGACAACCAGGGACGGACCTGCCGCCTTTGCGGCCATGCCCAGCGTTATCGTAACCGAGAGATCTTTTCGTTGTTGTGCTGCTGGGTCTCTGTAGTGAATCTTAACGGCCCGGGGGTTGTAGGCGTGTGCTCCAGGCGAAAACA